>NZ_JARAYJ010000026.1:0-133987 GCF_033794345.1 Streptomyces niveiscabiei | reverse complement strand
TCACACGCGTAGGGTTGAAGACCGTGATTGTGGTACCACTGGCGACCCTTCCACCGGCCCCGGGCAACCGTCAGTCATTCAAGTAGCGCGGTGACCCCTTATCGGCCCGCCTCCGCTCCTGCCCCCGGATCGCAACCGATCACACCGCGAAGATCTGATGCTGTAGTACGAGACCACGGTGGCGCCGAGAGTTGTACGCGCGAAACGGGGTGTGAAGAGGTGCTCCTACGGATGATGGCTGCGGTCTGCCCGAGGGAAGGAGGTGAATGTCAACCCGTGACCCGGAGTTCGACAAGCACGGACTGGGCGCCGCCGACGGACCCTTCGCCGACGCTCTCGAAGCCGTCCTTGGCGACGTCTACGGTGGTGGTCTTTCCGTTCGCGCTGAGATCGGCGCTGATGGGGTGGGTGCCCGTCTCCAAGGCGAAGACCCGCGGAAGCTCCAATGCGAGGTAGCCGCTTTTCGCGGTGGCCTGGAAGCAGTAGAGCCCGTCCCGCCCGGTCGACGTGTCCTTGACCGTGTAGACCCGGATCTGTTGCGTCGACTGATCGCACTCCGCCAGGAGGATGTGCCCGTCACCGCGTTTCAGCTTGATGCCCTTGGTGGCCGAGATGCGGTCCGCGTCGGGGTAGCCGAAGTCCTCGACAGCCGAGGGCATTCCGCTGCCGGAACCTGTCCCGGAAGTGCTGTGGGCGGCGGTTTCGTGAGTGCTACGGCCCGTTGCCTGGGACAGGGCGGCGATACCACCGATCGCTACGGCAGAAGCGAGTGTGGAGAGCAGGGTTCGATGAGTTCGGGACAGCAATCGAGGTCCTTCCTGATGGCATGAGACGGAATACTGGATGCCACGAGGAGGAAGTTCAGGAAAGAGCGAGATTGCGCACAACCTCGGAAACGTGTCCGATGTGTCCGTTCTGGCGTCGTCATGGGACCCGCCATTCAAAGCCCCCCCCGGGGCAAGCAGTGATGACGGTAGCAAATATGGTTCTGATTCGCATCCCTCAATTCAAATTTCGACGCTTGTCATCATTTGTGCAAAATGTGCCTCTTTTCTGGTCTGCTTTTTCTCTGCTTTCCCTGATGCTCCTTGGTATGGTGAGTTTTTGTGCCGGGGGGCTTATTTGGCGAGCGAGCGCGAGGGTGGGGGTAGAAGTGAGAGCGCTTAGAAGTGCCTTCTTTTTGTTGTCCGAGTCATCCTCGCAATGCCTTCCTGGCGGTACCACTCCGTGCTGCTTATGAGGAGCTCGATGAACTGGAAACCACAACGCCCCTTCGGGAGACGGCGGCAGAGACCGGCCGCTGGACGTGTGTCGGCTGCTACGGCCACGGCAGTCCTCGCCGGCCTCCTCTCCGTGTCACCCGCGATGGCGGACGAGATACCTGACGCGACGGTGGAGCCGAACACTCGGACGAGCCGTCAGCAGGTGATGGACACCTGGGCGACGAGCGGTACGGAAGTCAGGGCTGCTGCAGAGACCGCTCTTCTCGGTACCGATGACGACGTCATCGCGTTCCTGGCGGACTACGCCGACTTGAGAACGCAGGACTACCGGGTCGAGGCGGCGCAACTCGCGGGCTTCGGCGGGGAGAACACCCTCGCCGCGGTCCGCCAAGCCCTGGCCGGTCCTGAATCGGACCTGGTGAGCTTCATGAAGGGAGGGTGGAAGGAACCTCTCCAGCAGGACCAGCGGGTGCTGGTGGCCCGGATCGTCGACGTGGGTGGTCCCGAGGTGCAGGCGCGGGGTCGCGAGGCACTCAACGGTACCGACGACGACGTACAGAAGTTCCTGGAGGCAGGCCGGACCGAGGCCCAGGAGCAGGACGACCGAGTTCTGGTCACTCAGCTCGTCGCCGCCGGCGGTACCCAGGTGAAGGCTGCCGGGCGCCTCGCGCTCACCGGTACCGCCGACGACATCCGTGAGTTCCTCGAAGTCGGCCAGTTCGTCGCGCGCAGCCGCGACGAGGAGTACGCCACCGTCGCGGAACTCGCGGCTCAGGCGGAGCGGGCCGGCAAGCTGGCATCCGCGCAGACCAAGGCCGCGCAGAACGCGTCCAAGGAAGCGGTCGAGGCATCCAAGCAGGCCAAGGACGCCGCCGTGCTGGCGGCGAAGGAGGCCGAGGCCACCAAACAAGACTCCACCGCCGCTGCGAACGCCGCCAATCGGGCCGCGAGTGCCGCTTCCGGAGCCGCTAAAGCGGCACAGCGGGCGATCTCTGCCGCGAACGCCGCCAGCCAGTCGGCACGCATCGCGTCCGCTGCCGCGTCCCAGGCCGCCGCGGCAGCCGTCGGTGCCGCGAACGCCGCCGCGAACGCGCGCAACGCGGCAGCCGCTGCCGCCACCGACGCGGGCAAGGCAGACGCTGCCAAGAAGGCCGCCGTGCAGGCCCGGACCGCGGCGGCGGGTGCCACCAAGGCCGCCGACGCCGCCGACCAGGCTGTGAAGGCCGCCGCCGCCGCAGGTCAGGCCGCGCTCTCTGCTGCCAGTGCCGGGGTCAACGCGGCCTCTGCCGCCGACGCCGCCGTACTTGCCGGCCAGTACGCCGGACAGGGCAGCACCGCAGCCGCCAACGCGCGGGCTGCCGCAGAGGCCGCGCACCGCCAGGCCGACGAGGCCGACCGGGCCGCGTCCGTCGCCCAGTCGCTCGCAGCCAAGGCCGCGACCGCAGCCGGCGAGGCACGCGACGCCGCCAGCTCGGCCGCGACACACGCCCTGAACGCGGCAGCCGCCGCCGACGACGCCGCCGCACACGCCGGCGAGGCGAGCGCGGCAGCCGCCCGCTCCACCGCACACGCCAACGCGGCGACCGAAGCGGCGAATATCGCTTCCAAAGCCGCCGAGCAGGCCAGGAACGTCTACACCCTGACGCGGCAGATCGAGGGCGAGGAACTGCTCGGCCGTACGAATGCCGGTATCGCCAACGCCCGCGACCTCAAGGCTGAGGCACAGGCTGAGGCGACCACGCGCGCCAACCGTGCCAAGGAGGCCGCCGAAGCCCGTCGTACGGCGGATGACCTCGCGGCCAAGGCTCGGCAGGGCGCCGACGATGCGGAGATCGCCCGGCTGGGCCGGGAACTCGCGCTCGCCGACCTGAAGAGCAGTAAGCCGTGGCTGCGCGCGGCGGCCCAGAACACGCTCGGCGCGCAGGCCGACGGCGTCGTCGACTACGTACGCACCGGCCGCGCCGAGGCCCAGGCTCAGGACGACCGCGCCGACGTCGGACGGCTTGCCGAGGAGAGCGCCGTCAAGGAAGTCCGCGACGCGGCCGAACAGGCCCTGGACGGCAACGACGCGGCGGTGAGCGCCTTTCTGGCGGTGGGGCAGTACACCGCAGGGCGGGAGGCGTTCCGGGTCGCCGTCGCACAGGCCGCCGACGCTGGCGGGCCCATTGTCAAGGAGCGGGCGCGCGCCGCACTGAACGACGGCACCACCCAGGCGTACCGCACTTTCCTCACCTCCACCCTCACCGAGGCCCAGGAGGAGGACGACCGGGTGCGCGCCGCCCAACTCGTCGACAGCGGCACCGCAGAGGTCAAGGCCGCCGCGCGCATCGCGCTGGAGAGTCCGGCACCTCAGCTACGCCAGTTCATCGAGTCAGGCCAGTACACCGCCCAGCGCAAGGACCTGCTGGCCATCACTCACCAGCAGCAGGTGCTACAACTCGTCGCCGAGGCGTCCCAGGTCGCCGCGGCTGCACAGAAGGACGCCGCCACTGCCAACGCCACGGCGGCCACCGCCCGCAAGGCCGCCGCCGAGGCCCAGCAGTGGGCGGCGAAGGCGCAGCAGTCCGCTACCCGGGCGGCCGGTTACGCCGCCGAAGCCGACCAGCACGCCAAGGACGCCGAGGCGTCCGCCAAACAGGCGGCGGACTCGGCGCGTACAGCACGGGCGGCGGCTGAGCGCGCGAACCAGTCGGCACGGCAGGCGGCAGTCTCCGCGAGCGATGCCACCGTTTCCTCGGAACTTGCCCAGAACTCGGCGAGCACCGCCTGGGCGTACTCCAACGCGGCGCAGGTCTCGGCGGAACGGGCGAAGAAGAGTGAGGCGGAGGCCAAGGCGGCTGCGAAGAACGCCCTGGTCATCACGATTGCGAAGTACCGCGCGGAGGAGGAAGAACGCCGCCGCGCCGCCGTGGCCCAGAAAGAGGCCAGGGAGAAGCAGGGTGTGAGCGCCGCCGAGCTGTACCGGTGCGGGTTCCTCGGCTGCGAGGCCCAGGAGAACCCGGGCCGTTGGTGCCAGCACCACGAGGCGTACTGCGATGTCCTCGCGCAGGCTCCGCTTGTCAAGGCGTTCGGTGACGCCCTCTGGGAGTTCAACAAGACCATCCTCGGTCTGACCGAGTTGGAGAACTGCGTCTCCAAGCGCGACCTGGACTCCTGCTGGGAGCTGCAACGGGACGTCACCCTGTCGTCCAAGCTTCGCGCCTTGGGGATCGCGTACGACACGCTGCGCCAGATCACGCGCGGCTGCACGCAGTGCTTCCTGCCCGGGACGCGCGTGCTGATGGCCGACGGCGACAGCAAGCCGATCGAGCAGGTGCAGGCCAGCGACCTCGTATATGCCACCGACCCCGTCACCGGAGAGAGCGGCGCGCGCACGGTCTCGCAGCAGATCGTCACGTACGACGACAAGTACCTTTCGGCTCTCACTGTCCGAGGGCCGACCGGAGAACGCGCCGACATCACGGCGACGTATGATCACCCGTTCTGGAGCGTCAATCTCCAGGCGTGGGTGGCCGCTTCGAAGCTTCGGCCCGGCGACACGCTCCGCACGGACAGCGGGGCCATGGCAACCGTTCTCGGCAGCCGCTTCTACGAGCGGGAGGCCACGACCTACAGCCTCACCGTCGCCGACCTGCACTCGTTCTACGTCCTGGCCGGGAACACCCCCCTGCTGGTGCACAACTCCGAGTGCAAGGTGCTGGTGCTGGGGCTGAGCAAGCATCTGGACGAGGAGATCAAGAACGTTCCCGGTGGTTACCACCTCATGGCCAAGGAACTGGAAGAGGTGATCGGCACGCTTCCGGGCGGCATTCCCTACACCAAGTGGATGAAGGGCGTCAATGACGCGCTGTCGGACAACCAGAGGATCGCGGTGAGCCTGCGCGGCCTGAAACCCCCGGGCGCGAGCTATCAGGAGAAGTTCGACGCAGCGGTCAAGGCGGGACAGGGCAAGGAGTGGGGCGCCACCGAATGGGAGATGGGCCGGATCGAGTTCTACTACCGGACCGGCGACCTCGACTGGAAGAACGTGACATTCTACGGAGAGGACGGAAAGAGGCTGGCCACGGGCGAGATCATGCCTCCGAAGCCGCCGGAGAAGAAGAAGTGATGACCACGGAATACACCTCCGACCGCACCTTCGTCGTACGGCAGTACACGGTCTTCCACCACCAGCGCCTGCTGCTGCGCAGCTCCCGGGAGACCTCGACGGGTACCCGTGTCGATCTGCACGTGGGCGGAGTGACAGCAATGCTGCTGCGGCCCTCCTACCCGGGTCTCACGATCCGGGAGGGCACGGCGGAGGACCGGGAGCGGGTGGCCGCGTTGCTCGGACCGGAAGTGTTCAGGCACGGAGGTCGGCTGCACGTCATCGGCGAGGACTGGAAGACAGGGTTCGTCGTCGGCGGTCCGCTGGAGTGCCGGGAGACGTACGCGGACGACGACGAGCCGTCCGGTTTCCTGCACATGCCGACGACCGCATAGCGCAGAGGGAGAATGGTGACAGAGACTTTCCGGTCCAGCCGCCTCTTTCAGGTGTGGCACTACACGGCCGTGCACGGCGACCGGCTCCTCCTGCGTTCCACGGCGGAGGACGGCGTGCCACGCATCGACCTGTACGTCGAGGACGTGCGGTGTGTGCTGCTCGAACCGGTCTACCGGGGGCTGGTCGTCCGCGAGGGCACGGCTGAAGAGAGGCGACGGATCGAGACCGACTACCGCATCCCCGTCGACACGCACACGTATGTGCACGTCATTGGCGAGGATCGGATGACGGGGTTCGTCGTCGGCGGTCCGCTGCGGCGGTACGAGGACGAGGGAGATTTCAGGGACCCTTCGCACTTCGGCCCTATCCCCGGTACCCCCTGACCTCCTGGAGCCCCGGTCGGACGTCGTTCCGGCCGGGGCAACCTTGAGGGAAACATCCCCGCCCCTACTTCGGCGTACCCGTAGGCCGAACCGGCGCCCCGATCGGCGTCGTAGCCACCGACTGAGGCGAATCCGCGTTGGAGAACACCGACGGCGCCGCGACCGCGGCCGAGGGGTCGGCAGCCTCCTCCTCGCTGGAGACCGCGACTCCCCCCACGATCCGGATGTCCGCCGCGTCGAAGGCCCGCTTGATCCGCCACCGCAGCTCCCGCTCCACGGTGAGTTTCTTGCCCGGCATGGTGCGGGCGGTGACGTGGATGACCATGGAGTCGAGGAGGACGGAGTCGAGGCCGACGACGTCGATGGAGGACCAGAGGAGTTCGTTCCAGGGCTCCTCCTTGCTCATGCGTTCGGCGACGTCGGACAGGGTGGCCTTGACGCGGTTCAGGTCCTCGGTGGGCTTGACGGTGACGTCGACGCCCGCCGTCGCCCAGCCCTGCGACAGGTTGCCGATGCGCTTGACCTCGCCGTTGCGGACGTACCAGATCTCACCGTCGGCACCCCGGAGTTTGGTCACCCTCAACCCCACCTCGATGACCTCGCCCGTGGCGACCCCGGCGTCGATCTGGTCGCCGACGCCGTACTGGTCCTCCAGGATCATGAAGACGCCGGAGAGGAAGTCGGTGACCAGGTTGCGGGCGCCGAAACCGATGGCGACGCCGGCGACACCGGCGGAGGCGAGCAGCGGGGCCAGGTTGATCTGGAAGGTCGAGAGGACCATCAGGGCGGCGGTGCCGAGGATGAGGAAGGACGCGACGGAGCGCAGGACGGAGCCGATGGCCTGGGAGCGCTGGTGGCGGCGTTCCGCGTTGACCAGGAGGCCGCCGAGGGCGGTGCCGTCGACGGACTCGACCGTACGGTTCATGCGGTCTATGAGCTTCGTGATCGCCCGCAGCACGAACTTCCGCAGGATCACCGCGACGACGATGATCAGCAGCACCCGCAGCCCGATCGCCAGCCATGTCGACCAGTTCTGCTCGACCCAGCTCGCGGCGTTGGTCGCGCTCTCCTGCGCGTCCTGGAGCGTCGGCACGGTCACGTCGGGCGACACGGACGGCGACGGCGTAGGAGTCGGCGAGGCGGCGGACAGGGACACGGCAGGAACCTCCAGGAGCAACGGCAGCCCGCGGCGAGGTCACGAAAAGGTCACCGTACGGGCAGGCACACCACACTAACGGGGCATTGTGTGGAGGTCTGTCCGATCGCCCCCGCAGAGACCTGTCTCACCCGTGCTTGAAGGGGGCGTACGGCGGCAAAACATGGGGTGTGGTCGAAAACACTCCCAGCCCGTTACCGGGAGATGGTGGCGCGTTCACCAGGCAAGAGGGGAGACTGACTACCAGATCGTCCCGGCGCGAGCCACGCGCCGCCGACGCCCAAGGAGGCATCCGTGCCGCATGTCCTGGTCCTCAACGCGTCGTACGAGCCCCTCGGCGTCGTACCGCTCCGCCGCGCGCTCGTCCTCGTCCTGGAGAACAAGGCAGTCTCCCTGGAGGATTCGGGCGCCTATCTGCACAGCGCGACCGTCACAGTCTCCGCGCCCAGCGTGGTCCGGCTCAAGCGATTCGTCAGAGTCCCTTACCGGGGGCCCGTCCCCCTCACCCGCCGCGCGCTGTTCGCGCGTGACGGGGGCCGGTGCATGTACTGCGGTGGCGTCGCAACCAGCGTCGACCACGTCATCCCGCGCAGCCGCGGGGGGCAGCACGCGTGGGACAACGTGGTCGCGTCCTGCCGCCGCTGCAACCATACGAAGGCCGACCGCCACCTCACGGAGATCGGCTGGCGCCTGCGCCACAAACCCGCACCACCCACCGGCCTGGCCTGGCGCATCATCGGGACCGGCCATAGGGACCCGCGCTGGCTGCCGTACCTGCGGCCATACGGCGCGGACGACGCACTAGCCCGGATCGACGGCATATCGGCCTGAGATCCGGGCTTTCGCATACCCGCCCCGGAAATCCCCTCGCTTTTCCGGGGCGGGCGGTCTGTGCGTGGGCGGCTACGTCGGATTCACGCCTGCCGCAGTTCCCCCGGCCGTACCGCCCTCCCCAGCAGCGGCAGCGACGTCGCCGCCGCCAGCAGGCACGCGCCGTACACCGCGAGCGGCACGAGCAGCGAGTGGTACGGGACGGACATGTGCCTCAGCGCGCCGTACCAGGTGCCGAGCACCAGCCCGCCGACGCCCGCGAAGAGCACCGCCGGTGCGAGCGGGAGGGCCGTCTCCAGGAGGAGCGCCCGCGCCAGCACCGTACGCGGTACCCCCGCCGCGACCTGCGCCGCGAGCCCGCGGCGGCGGTTCGCGAGGGACTCGGCGGCGCCGACCGCGAGGCCCGAGAGGGCGATGAGGAGGCCGAGGCCGATCGCGGCGGCGGTGAGGTCGAGGCCGGCGAGGTAGAAGGCGTCGCTCTCGGCCTGTCTGCCCCGGCGGAGGGTGTCGACGAGGGCGGCGCGGACGCCGACGTACCCCGTGCCGACGACGGTCACGAGCAGGACGGCCGCGTGGGTGCGGGCCGCCGCCCAGGGGTCGTCGCGCAGGCGCTCGGCGGCGATGAGTACGGCGGCGGAGCGCGCCCGGGGCGCGAGGACTCGGCCCGCGAGCCGGGCGAGCGCCCCCGCGATCCCTACGGCGCCGATGCCGACGACGACCACGAGCAGCAGCATGAGGAACGGGACGAGCACCAGGCCGACGCTCAGGACGAACACCATGAACGTCAGGACGACCACACCGGCGACCGACCCGGCGACCACGGCCCAGGCCCCCTTCCCCAGCTGCGGCCGGACCCTCCGCACCCACCCCAACGGCGACGCGACGACATGCCGCAGCGCCAGCACCCCCGCCCCGGCGCCGAGTACGGGTACGACGACGGCGACACCGGCGACGCCGGCCCAGGTGTAGAGGCTGGCCCCCTTCCAGATGCTCGCCAGCACCGACACGGACACGGCACTGGCGACCCCGGCGCCGACGAGGCACGCCGGCCCCGTCTCCAGCGCCGCGATCCTGCGCACCTGCCCCGCCCCGGCGCCCGCGAGCCGCAGCCCCGCCAGCCGGCGGTCCCGGTGCACGGCCCCGATCCGCGCGCACTGCCCGAGGAACGCGAGCACAGGTACGAGGAGCAGCGCGATGGCGAAGACGATCCCCCGCCGCTCGCCGGCCCCGTTGAACAGCCCCGCCGCGTACGGGACATGGTGGTACCCCCGGAGCGAGTACAGGGCCGCGGCGACCTGCCCGAGCCCTGTCGCGAGCCCGGCACCGAGAGCGGTGAGCCCGATCCGCCACCACTCACGCCGGTCGGAACCCCGGAGAAGCGCCCAGGAGAGGCGGAGGTCGCCCGCGAACCTGTGCAGCGCGGAGGTCTCCGGCGTCGAGGTGCTCACGCCGTCACCCCCGCCGCCTCGACCGCCCCGTCCGCCATCCGCACCTCGCGGTCCGCGTAGGCCGCGACCTGTGCGTCGTGCGTGACGAGGAGGACGGCCGTGCCGTTCTCGCGGGCCGTGCAGGTCAGGGCCGTCATGACCTGTTCCCCGGCGAGGGAGTCGAGCGCGCCCGTGGGCTCGTCGGCGAAGACGACGCGCGGGCCGGTGATCAACGCGCGGGCGAGCGCGACGCGTTGGCTCTGGCCGCCGCTCATCTCCCCCGGCCGCAGGGCCTCTTGCCCCAGCACCCCGAACCGCTCCAGCCACTCCCGCGCCTCGGACCAGGCGCTGTTCCGGCGCCGCCCGGCGAGCAGCAGCGGCAGTGCGACGTTGTCCAGCGCCGTCAACTCCGGTATGAGCTGGCCGAATTGGAAGACGACGCCGAAGTCCGTACGGCGCAGCTCGCTCAACTCCCGTTCGCTGAGCCCGTCCAGCGCCTTACCGGCGTACACGACCGACCCCCGGTCGGGCCGCACGATCCCCGAAAGGCAGTGCAGCAACGTCGACTTGCCGCTCCCGCTGGCCCCCGTGACCGCGAGGACCTCGCCCGCGGCCAGCTCCAGCGAGGCGTCCCGCAGGGCGGGTGTCGCACCGTACGTCTTGCCCAGCCCGAGCCCCGACAGAAGCGCAGTGTCCGTCATCCGGCATCGACCTCCTCGGTGAGTGTGATGAGCCGTGCCCCCGTGGTGGTCATCCAACGGAGGTCGGCGTCAAGGTGGTTGAGGGCGTAGTCCGCGGACAGCACGGTCGCGAGGTCCGCGTCCCGCCCCGTCTTCACGGCGGTGAGCTCCCGCATCCGGGCCATGTGCGCGGCGCGCTGCGCGGCGAGGTACCCCCCGGCGTCCCCGCCGCTCAGGATCGCCACGACGACCTTCGCGAAGATCTCGTTCGCGACGAACGGGGCGGGCGGGGCGATCTCGGCGGCCCACTCCGTGAGCTCCTTGCGCCCCTCCTCGGTGACCCGGTACATCGTCCGCTCCGGCCCCCCGTCCGACCCGGTCCCCTCCACCTCCGCGAGCCCGTCCCGCACGAGCCGCTGCAACGTCGTGTACACCTGCCCGTACGCCAGCGGCCGGGCCTGCGGAAACCGCTCGTCGTGGCGCCGCTTCAGGTCGTAGCCGTGGCTGGGGCCGGTGACGAGCAGGCCGAGGAGGATGTGGCGGGTGCTCATGGGGATCAGTATGCACTACGTATATGTACTGAGTGAATAGTGGGCCGAGAACAAGCCCTCACCTGGGTGAGGGCTGGGCCGGTCAGGCGGGGACTGTGCCCACCAGGACGAACTCGTTGTACGGGAAGACCTTGCCGACCGGGCGGGCGAAGGGGAAGGAGTACGTCCTGGTCACGGCCACGCCCGCGGTTTGCGCGTGGTCGCGCAGGCCCGTGAAGTCGACGAAGCGGACGTGGGTGGCGTCCGTCTTGTAGCCCGCTTCCTGGGGGGTGATGAGGACGACCTTGCCGCCCGGTTTGATCAGGGGGAGGTACTCGGCGAGGATCTTGACGCCCAGGTCCGCGTCCATGTGCTCCAGGACGTGTGCGCACAGGAGGCTGTCGAAGGAGCCCGGGGGTTCGTCGAGTTCGTCGGGGGTGTACGCGGTCAGGCCGCGTTCCCGGCAGGTGGCGACCGAGTGGGGGTTGTGGTCGACGCCCACGCTCTCCGGGGAGCAGTTCAGGAGGTTGCGGCCGAGGCCGCAGCCCACGTCCAGGACTCTGCCCAGGTGGAGGCGGCGGAGGTTCCAGCGGTAGGGGGCCTGGGTGGGGAGGAAGCGTTTGATGCCGGACGTTTCCAGGCGGGTGAGGCGGCTGGTGTAGTCGGAGGAGCGCGTGTCGGGCATGGGCGACCGTCGTTCTCTCGCGGAGGCCGTGCGGGGGTGAGGACAGGCCACCGGGCGATGGGATGGCTGAAAATAAGTAGGGGAATCATAAGATCTTCTCGCTGAAAGGGAAGCGGGGAGTCCGCAACGTTTTGGTGAGGAAGCGGTGACCGTGAAGCCGGTTTCCGGTCGAGGTGCTGGTGGGGGCGTGGCCGGGCCGTATCCGGCGTCGGACGGAAGCGGCGTGAACGCTCCGCCGGGCGGGTGACTCGCGGGGCCCGGTGTCGCTCCGGGCTTGGTGGCGGGGTGTTCGTCGAGGTTCTCGGGCTCGTTCGTGTCCTCGCCGTTCAGTTCGGGAGTTTCCACTCCGCCCAGACCGTCTTGCCGATGCCCTCGCGGGGGCCGTAACCCCAGTCGTGGCAGAGGGCGTTGACCAAGGTGAGGCCCCGGCCGAACTGTTCCGTGGGGATCGCTTCGCGGGGGGTGGGGACGCGGGTCGTGCGGGGGTCGCTGACCTCCAGGCGGAGGGTGGTGTCGGTGGTGGTGAGGCGGACGAGGATGAGGTGGTCGCGGAGGGAGCCGTGGAGGATCGCGTTGGTGGTGAGCTCGCTGGTGACGAGAGCGACGTCGCCCGCGAGGGTGGGGTGGCCCCAGTCGGTGGTGAGCTGGGCGGTTCGGGTGCGGGCGCGGGTGACGTTGTGGGGGGTGGGGGTGTAGGTGCGTTCGTCTTCGTGGTGGGTGGGCATTGTTCCGGCCTCCCTTGCGTAGCGGTTGGCCTTGACGGTAGGGGCGTTCGATTCTTGGGCGCAAGCGAATCGGGGAACATTGTCTCCAAAGGGTGACGGCCTGTGGTTCATGAGACACACTGGGTCGGTGACTCGTACGACACCACTGGGCAACCGGACCTCAACTGTCTTGGCGCGCAAGCTGGGTGGGGAGCTGCTGCGTCTGCGCGACGCGGCCGGGCTGACACAGCGACAGGCCGCCGAAGCCATCAACGCCACCAACTCGAAGATCGTGAAGATGGAGCAGGGCTGGGTTCCGATGCGGGACCCGGATATTCGGATCCTGTGCGAGGCGTACGGGCTGGAGGACCAGGAGGCGTTGTCTCGGCTGCTCGACTTGGCGAAGTTGGACCGTGAGCGGCGTAAGGCCAGGGGGTGGTGGCGTGGCTCGCTCGATGCCGGAGTCATGGGTGAGTACATCGCCATGGAGGATGTCGCCAACCGTATGCGGACCTGGCAGCCGTCCTTGGTTCCGGGTCTGTTCCAGGCTTCCAAGTACACGCGGGCGCTCGCGGTGTCCGAGGGGAGGTGGGAGGACCCCGACGAGATCGAGCGCATGGTGGAGGTGAAGCAGAAGCGCCAGGAGCGCCTACTGGGAGCGCGCCCGCTCCATGTGCACGCCGTCATCTGGGAGGCGGCACTCCGGCAGCAGATCGGTGGTCGTGAAGTCATGCGTGCTCAGTTGGAACGCCTCCTGGAAATCGCGGAGTTGGATAACGTGCGCCTCCAGGTGTTGCCGTTTCGAACCGGTGCTCACCCGTGCATCGCGGGGCCGTTCAGCATTATTTCCTTCGAGGAGGACAAGGCTCTCGACGTCGTCCAGTGTGACACCATCATGGACATGACCTGGGTGGAGAACGAGGATGAGAGCGTTATCTACAGCGAGCTCTTCGATCGCACGTCTAGGGTCAGTTTGGCTCCACGTGACTCTGTGGTGCTGATCGACAGCTTGCAGAAGGAAATGTAGAACATGCCCGAGTTTCAGTTTGTGAAGTCCAGCTACAGCACCCCCAGCAACGAGTGTGTCGAAGTCGCCCGCAACATCCCCCACACCATCGCCGTCCGCGACTCCAAAGCCCCCACCGGCCCCCTCCTCACCCTCACCCCCTCCACCTGGCGCACCTTCACCACCTCCCTCCGCTAATCCAGTTGCCGCCCTCCGACCCCGCCCGATAAGAACCTCCCATGCTCACCGGCACCCACATCGGGCTCCGAGCCCGGCACGAGGACGACACGCCCGTCCTCCGTGCCGAGCTCCACAACGACGTCCTCAACGCCACGCGCGCCGGCTCCAGCCCCTGGGTGCCCCTGGGCCCCGACGCCAAGGAAGCCCGCCCCGCCGTGGACCCGGACAGGGACGACCGCGTTCCCTTCTCCGTCGTAGAGCTGGAGGGCGGCACCCTCGTCGGCGCCGCCAACGTGTGGGGCATCGACACCCACAACCGCAGCGCCCACCTCGGCCTCGAACTCCTCCCGTCCGCCCGGGGCAAGGGCTACGGCACCGACGTCGTAGCCACCCTCTGCCACTACGCCTTCGTCGTCCGCAGCCTCCACCGCCTCCAGGTCGAGACCCTCGCGGACAACCCGGCGATGCTGGCCGCCGCCGAACGCAACGGCTTCGTACGGGAGGGCGTGCTCAAGTCCGCCGCGTGGGTGATGGGCGAGTTCGTGGACGAGGTGATCCTCGGGCTGCTCGTGGAGGACTGGAAGAAGCGCTAGGCATCGGGCTGTACGGGGCCTACACCCCGTCGAGCGCGGCCAGCGCCTCCGCCGCCTCCGCCTGCCGGGGGCTCCGCATCGCCGCGAGCGCGTCATGCGCCGTCGCCAGTGCCTCCCGCGCCTCGGGGTGCCCCGTCGCCCCCAGCACCCGGCCCAGATCGAGCCGCGCCTGCTCCGACCACGACGGCATCTGCGCGGCGTCGAAGGCGGCGAGGGCCTGGCGGAGCGGCGCCTCCGCCTCGTACCAACGCTCCAGCGTGGCAAGGTCGTTGCCGATCTGCTGGCGGGCGACCGCCTGGTACATGGCCATGACGTCGGCCGTACGGCCGGGGACCCCGGCGCGGCAGATCCGCTCGCTGCGGCGGTGGACGTCGAGGGCCTCGGCGGGGCGGCCGGTCTGGCGCAGGAGTGTGCCGAGGGTGTTGAGGACGCTGAGTTCGGCGAGGCGGGCCTGGGGGGATGCGAGGGGGGCGAGGCAGCGGGTGGCCTTGCGCAGGCGGTCTTCCGCTTCGGAGTCTCGGCCCAGCCTGTGCAGGGCGCCCGCCGCGTAGCCGAGCGACCAGCCCTGCTGGAGGCCGTCCCCGCATTCGAGGGCCGCGACCTGTGCCTCGTCGGCCGCGACGAGCGCGGCGCGGGGGTCGTGCACGCACAAGTTGTACGCCCAGGCGAGGTAGTTGAGGTGGACCGCCTCTTCCTGTCTGCTGCCCAGGAGCCTCGCCGAGTCCGCCGAGCAGCGGAACACCTCCACCCACTGCTCCCAGTGCTGGTTGACGTCCGAGAACCAGTGCATCGCCCGTGCCGCGTCCAGGACTTGGCGGTGCCGGCCCGTCTCGTGCGCCCGGTGCAGCGCGGCCAGCCACTGGGCGCGTTCGGCCTCCAGCCAGGCTCGGGCCTCCTCGCGGCCGGTGGGCGCGGTGGCCGGGTCGGGGTCGTCCCGCGCCTCGGTGCGCTCGTGGTCGACGTCGAAGTACAGGGCGGCCGTCGTGGCCCGGCGCAGCATCCAGTCGGCCGTGCGGTCGAGGGCTTCGGCCCGTGCCTCGGCGGGGTCCTCGGACCCGGTCAGCTCCGTGGCGTACAGCTTGAGGAGGTCGTGGAAGCGGTAGCGCTCCGCGACGGGGTCGCTCTGGAGGAGGCCCGCGTCGGTCAACTCCTCGGCGCGGGCCGCCGTTTCGTCGTAGGGGAGGTCCGCCAGGAGCGCGGCCGTCTCGGGGCTGAAGTCGCCTCCGGCGGCCAGCGCGGAGCGCCGTAGCAAGGTCCTTGAGGCGGGCGGGAGTTGGCGGTACGAGAGTTCGAATGCCGCCCGTACCTGGAGAGTTCCGGCCTGGAGGGCGTCCAGTCTGCGGCCCTCGGCCCGGAGGCGCGCGGCGAGTTTGGCGAGGCGTTCGTGCGGGCGGGCCGCCAGGCGCTGGCCGGCGATCCGGACGGCCAGCGGGAGGTGGCCGCACAGGTCGGCGAGGTCCCGGGCGGCCTGCGCCTCCGCCTGGACGCGGTCCGCGCCGACGATGCGGGTCAGCAGCTCCACCGCCTCCTCGCGGCGCAGCAGCGACAGGTCCGTGCGGTGGACCGACTCCAGGCCCGCGAGGGCGTGGCGGCTGGTGATGATCGTCAGGCCGGTGCCCGGGAGCAGGGGGGCCACCTGGGCCTCGTCGATCGCGTTGTCCAGCAGGAGGAGCAGGCGCTTCTCGCCGGCCAGCGAGCGCCAGAGGCCCGCGCGGTCCTCGGTGGTGGACGGGATGTCCGCCGCGCCCAGCGCTTTGAGCAGGCGGGCCAGCGCGTCCCTCGGGGTGGTCGGGGTGGTCATTCCCTGGAGGTCCAGGGCGAGTTGGCCGTCCGGGAAGTGCGGGGCCAGGCGGTGGGCGGCGTGGACCGCGAACGCCGTTTTGCCCAGGCCGGGTTGGCCGGAGACGACGGTGATCCGCGGGCGCTCGTCCGCCAGTCGGGCCAGGGCCGGGGCGCGTGCGGTGAAGTCCTGGATGTCCCGGGGGAGAGGGAGGAGGCCGGTCGGGGTCGCGCGGGGGCGGGGGCGCCCGGCCGCGGCCGACTTCTCCAGGGCCGCCGCTTCCTCGGCGTCCAGGTGCAGGGCTTCCGCGAGGGCCTGGACGGTCTGCCGCTGCGGGCCCCGGGTGCGGCCCCGCTCCATGTCGGCCAGTGCTCTGACGCTCACGCCCGCCGCGTTCGCCAGCGCTTCCTGGCTGAGGCCGGCGTCGGTGCGGAGGGTGCGCAGCCGCCGGGCGAAGTCTCCTGCGGGAGGTGTGCTGGCGCGCACCGTGGGGGTCTCCGATCATGCGGGTCGTTCGGGTCATCCGGTTTGTTCCGGTTGTTCGGCTCGTCCGGCTTGTTCGGGTGCGAGCCTCCGGCAGAAGTATGACTGACGTAGTTCTGCCGGATGAACTGCCTGGTGGGAGGGGGTCCGGGGTGATCGACTTGAGGCAGACGCGGGGCGCCGACCACCGCTGACCTGCGGAACGGCCGACGGCATCGAGCCCCGGCCCGCTACTGACGACGGGGAACCTCTCCATGAACATGCACCGCTCCACGCTGCTCGCCCTCGCGGCCACGGCCCTCACCCTCTCCCTCACCGCCTGCCAGAGCGGTGAGGGCGCCAAGTCCTCGGCCGCGACGCCCGAGGCGACGGTGGCCTCGGCGCCGGTGGCCGCCGCGTCCACGGCGGAGAAGACGACGGGTACGACGGGTACGTCGGCCGGCTCCGCGAAGTCGACCGGCTCCCAGGGCTCGGCCACCGCCAACGGCTCGGCGGGCACCGGGAGTTCGGCCGGCACCAAGGCGACGACGCCGACCTGCACCGCCGCCGACGTGCGGATCACCGCCGCCCTCCAGGACGGCCCGCCCTACACCCACATCGTCCTCACCGCGAAGAACACGGGCCGGCACTCCTGCCGCCTGGCCGGCTTCCCGCGCATCCAGTTCCTGGAGAGCCACAAGCAGGACGTCCCGGCCGTCGCGAAGAGCAAGCCGGCCACCCCGGTCGTCCTGGCGGCCGGCGCGCCCGCCTACGCCCTGGTGAAGCTCTCGGACGGCGGCGTCGACGAGGACAACGAACCCGTGTCCGCGTTCCAGGTCATGCTGGAGGGCGACTCCACGGTGATCGCGGTCACCGCCCCCGGCAAGGAGGGCATCGCCGTCGACCCGGCGAAGGCGCTCACCGGGTACTGGACGTACGAACTCCGCAACGGGGCCGACGACTTCTAGGCCTGATCCGCTTCTGGGCCCGTCCGCTTCCAGGGCCGATCCGCCGGACCGGCCTCAGGCCCGGCCCGCCGTGTCCAGGTGGGCGACGACGTTCGTGTGAAAGCGGTTCACGGCGTCGTCCACGCTGCGGATGAACCCCGACTCCGCGTTTCCCCGGCTGCTGCCCATGCTCTTCAGCAAGGACAGGCGGAAGCCGGTGATGCGGGTGTCGGGGTTCTTCGGCAGCAGGTCCGCCGGTTCGGGGCGGAGGCGTTCGAGGGTGCCGCGCGGGCCGTCGGCGTCACCCTCGACGAGGGTCTCCACGTGCAGGTCGGCGGGGGCCTCCGCCAGGCGGCGGAGCAGGCGTTTGGCCCAGGTGAGGGGGTAGCCCTGGTCCGGCGCCGGGATCTCGATCGACGTCCGCAGCCTCGCCGTACGCAGATCCGCGCCGACCGCCAGGATGCCCGGCGCGCCCTCGATCCGGAGTTCCGCCAACAGGCGTCCGTCCAGGCAGAGTTGATCGGCCAGGCGGCTGCGGCGGTCCTTCGGGTCGGCGCCGCGTTTCGCGCGCTGGACCGGCAGGACCTTCTGGCCCAGCTCACCGCCGAGGCTCAGGCAGATCTGCCGGACCAGCCGCTCCCAGCTCTCCACGACCTCCAGGGCGCGCGGGTCGCCCGCGCACAGGGTCTCGTCGTCGATGCCGTTGCGTACGGGGACCCAGGCCGCGCCCATGTTCTGGAAGCCGTGGCAGCCGGAGTTCTCGTGCCGGAGGTAGTGCAGCAGTTCCAGGAGCAGCCAGGCGTGCGCCTTGTCGTTGACGCCCTCGTGGCGGATCAACATCTGCGCCTGGTACGCGACTTCGGCCCACGACAGGTGCCACAGGGCGACCTTGTGCTTGCGTCTGCCGTCCACCTTGACGTCCACGAGAGGGCTGCCGTCCAGCGCCACGTCGTTCGACAGGGTGATGACGGCCTCGTACCCGCGCCGCGCGGCGATGTCCATGTACGCCTGCACCTGCTCGGACTTGAGGGCGTTGCCGTTGGTCTTCGTCTCGACCAGGGCGGTCCAGAGCTTGCCCGCGCGCTCCACCCGGATGACCCCGTCGGGGCGCCTCGGGGTGTCGCCGTGGGGGAGCGAGACCTCGGTGAACGTCTCCATGCGGCCTGCGGGCGCCCCGAACGCGGCGGTCAACCTGCGGCCGAACTCCGGTACTTGGGCCATCACCGAGAGCAGGACCGAGGTCGCGCGGGTCTCGCGGTCCCGGTCGCTCTTGAGGACGGAGACGGGGAAGAGGCGGGCCGGGTGCCAACCGTCGTTCTCGGCAAGGGACTTCTTCGGGGACTTGGGGACGGTGACTTTCTTCCGGGCGGTCCGGGGGCGGGCGGGCTTCTTCGGCGCGGTCTCTTCTCCGGCCGGCGGCCGGGGAGTCGGGATCAGGGGCAACGCCGTTTCTTGCGGGGCGGGTTGCCGGGGTGACGGCGAGGTTTCGCGCTGGTCCTCCCGCTGCTCCGGCGCTTCCTCCGCGCCCGCGTCGTCCTCGATGTCGACGCCGAAGTCCGTTGCCAGGCCCGCGAGTCCGGCGTCGTAGCCCTGTCCGACCGCCCGGAACTTCCACTCCTCGCCCCGCCGGTACAGCTCCCCGAAGATGATCGCGCCGACCGCCCCGGCGTCCTCGATGGCGAACCCGACGAGCGCCTCCCCGCTCCCGTCGGCCAGCGTCACCTTGAGGTCCTCCAACTCCCCGAAGCCCGCGCCCCCGTAGCGGCTCGCGGCCACGACGATCCGGTCGACCTCCGGCGGGACCACGGTCAGATCGAAGCTGATCCGGTCCTCGTCGCCGCTGCCGGTCGGCGTCTTGCCGAGCATCTGTACGCTGCCGTCGGCCGCGACGGGGTTGTTGTAGAAGTAGAAGTCCCCGTCGCTGCGCACCTTCCCGTTCTCGTCCAGCAGCAGCACCGACACATCGGCGTCCCCCTCGCCCGTCGGGCTCACCCAGCTCAGGCTCACGATCACCGAACCGGTGTGCTCGCTCAACGCCGCCAGCGCGACGTTCGACCCCTTGGCCATTTCCCGCATGCAACCCCCCAGGTTGTGACGTACGGCACAAGTGGAGACTCTAGTGGGCGATGTGCGGAGTTGCGGGGGCGTCCGCGAAGTACGCATGGGGTAGTCCTGGGGTGACCCGTCCCGCCTGTCGAGGAGGTCGTCGTGGCCGATGCCGTGGCCGGTGCGGAGCTGGCGCAGCTTGCCGAGTTGTACGGGGTGGCTCCGGCGTTCAGTCCTGGGCCGGGGCGGGTGGTGAAGGCTTCCGGTACCGCGTTGGTGCGGGTGCTCGCCGCGCTGGGGGTCGACGCCGGGAGCCCGGAGGCCGTGCGGGAGGCGCTGCGCGAGCGGCGGCGGGTGGTGGGGGAGCGGGTGGTGGCGCCGACCCTGGTGCGGTGGGCGGGTGAGGCGGCGCCCGCGCTTCCCGAGGGGAGCGCGGTGCGCGTTGTCACCGAGGAGGGGGAAGTCCGGGACGGGCTGGATGAACTGCCCCTCGGCGTGCACGAGTTGACCGTCACTGTGCCCGACGGGCGGACCGGTGTGGCCCACCTCGTCGTCGCGCCCGCGCGGTTGCCCACTCCGGCCGCGCGGTCGTACGGGATTCTCGTCCAACTCTACTCACTGCTCTCCCGGCGCTCGTGGGGCATGGGGGACCTCGGGGATCTGCGGGAGCTGGCCGAGTGGGCCGGGCGAGGGCTCGGCGCGGGGTTCGTGCAGGTCAATCCGTTGCACGCGGCCGTGCCGGGACCGCCCACCGACCCTTCGCCGTACCGGCCCTCCTCCCGGCGGTTCTCCGATCCCGTGTACCTGCGGGTCGAGGAGATTCCCGAGTTCGCGTACGTCGACGGCGCCGCGCTCCAGGCCCGGGGCGCCGCACTGCGCCAAGACGTCCTGGAGAAGGGGGAGTTGATCGACCGGGACGCCGTGTGGGCGTTGAAGCGCGAGGCGCTGGAAGCTGTCGCCGCCGTTCCGCTCGGGCCGGGGCGGCGGGCCGTGTACTGCGACTTCCTCGCCGAACAGGGGCAGGCGCTGGAGGACCACGCGACGTGGTGCGCGCTGGCGGAGGTGTACGGCGCCGACTGGACGCGGTGGCCGGCCGGGCTGCGCGACCCCCGGTCCGGCGAAACCGCCCGTGCACGGCTGGAGTTGATGCAGCGGGTCGACTTCCACTGCCGGCTCGCCTGGTACACGGACACCCAACTCGGCGCCGTACAGCGGGAGTCGGGGATGGCGCTCGGCGTCGTGCACGATCTCGCCGTCGGCGTGCATCCGGGCGGCGCCGACGCCTGGGCCCAACAGGACTTCTTCGCCCGGCAGATGTCCGTCGGCGCACCCCCCGACGCCTTCAACTCCCTCGGCCAGGACTGGGGGTTGCCGCCATGGCGTCCGGACCGGCTCGCCGA
This sequence comes from Streptomyces niveiscabiei, assembly GCF_033794345.1. Taxonomy (NCBI): domain Bacteria; kingdom Bacillati; phylum Actinomycetota; class Actinomycetes; order Kitasatosporales; family Streptomycetaceae; genus Streptomyces; species Streptomyces niveiscabiei. The sequence continues at coordinate 113,471 of NZ_JARAYJ010000026.1, read as the reverse complement.
TGCGGGGTACCGGCCGTTCCGGGAGCTGCTGCGGGGGCTGTTCCGGTACGCGGGCGCGCTGCGGATCGACCACGTGATGGGGTTGTTCCGGCTGTGGTGGGTGCCGGAGGGCGAGGCGCCGGTGGACGGCGCGTACGTCCGGTACGACGCGGAGGCGATGCTGGCGGTGCTGGTGCTGGAGGCTTCGCGGGCGGGGGCGGTGGTGATCGGCGAGGATCTGGGGACCGTCGAGCCCGGTGTGCGGGAGACCCTGCGGGAACGCGGGGTGCTCGGGACGTCCGTGCTGTGGTTCGAGCGGGACTGGGACGGGGACGGGCGGCCCATTCCGGCGGAACGCTGGCGTGCCGACTGCCTCGCCACGGCGACGACCCACGACCTGCCGTCGACCGCCGCCCGCCTCAGCGGGGAGCATGTCGAACTCCGGGAGCGGCTGGGGCTGTTGGACGGGCCGCTGGAGGGGGAACGGGCGGCGTCCGCGGCCGATGTGCGGGAGTGGCTGGGGGTGATCGGCGGGGGTGGCGGCGACGAGGAGTCCCAGGTCCGGGCCGTCTACCGGTACCTGATGCGTACGCCCGCCTCGCTGGTCGGGGTGTGGCTGCCGGACGCGGCCGGGGACCGGCGTCCGCAGAACCTGCCGGGGACGTGGGACCAGTATCCGAACTGGCGGCTGCCGATCGCGGACGGGGAGGGGAGGGCGGTGAGCCTGGAGGAGTTGGCGGGGTCGGATCGAGTGCATGCGTTGTTCGAGGCGTTGCGGGGGAGTGGGGGAGGGGGTGGGTGAGGGGGGCTCTGAGGCGGGGGCGACTCTAGGGAGGGCGGCTCTGAGGTAGTCCCGCACTACACCTCGGGAGCTACCTCGCCGTCCCCCGCGCGAGCTACCCCGCCGCCTCGTGGACCCGCCGCAGCAGCTCCATCAGCCTCTCCGCCTCCTCCGCCCCCAGCGGCGCCAGCAGCTCCGCGTTCGCCCGTTCCGCGAGGCCCGCGCACCGCTCCAGTACCCGCACCCCCTCCGCCGTCACCCGTACCGCGTTCTTCCGCCGGTCCGCCGGGTCCGGCTCCCGGACCGCGTACCCCTGCCCCTCCAGGTGGTTGACCACCAGCACGACGTCCTTCGCGTCGAACCCCAGCCGCCGCACCAGATCCGCCTGCGCGACCGGCCCGTGCTCGGCGACCGCCGCGAGCACCGCGTGCTGCGCCAGCCGCAGCCCCTCCACCGCGAACGCCTCCGCGACCAGCTCACGCCCCCGCGCGGCGACGCGGCCGGCGAGCCAGCTGGGGAGGGACTGGATGTGGGTGAGGGGGCGGGGTCGGGTCATGTCCGCAGGGTAGCCGGAAAACGTTGGACATCCCAACGGTATGACGGCTAACCTCGAAATCCGTTGGGTGTCCCAACGAGTTTGGCTACGTGGAGGTGACTGTGCGACGTGTCCGGTACGAGGTCCGCGGTGGGCCCGAGGTGCTGTTCCTGGAAGAGGTCCCCGCACCCGCCCCCGCCCCCGGCGAGCTTCTCGTCCGGGCGGAGGCGGTCGGCGTGACGCTGCCCGCCGTGCGGAAGGTGCGCGAGGGGGTCGGGCCGCTGGCCGGGGAGGTCGCGGGGAGGGTCGTCGCGCTCGGGGACGGGGTCACGGGGTTCGCGGTGGGCGACCGCGTCACCGGTCTCTGCTTCTCGCACGCGTACGCCGAACTGGCCACCCTCCGCGAGGAGATGGCGTCCGCCGTGCCCGAGGGCGCGAGCGCCGTCGACGCCGTGGCGCTGGTGAGGAGCGGTGCGGTGGCGCGAGGAGCCGTGGAGGCGGGGGGAGTCGGGAAGGGTGACACCGTCCTCGTCACGGCCGCGGCGAGCGCGATCGGGTCGCTGGCGCTGCAACTCGTCCGGAACAAGGGGGCGTTGCGTGTCGTGGCCGCCGTGAGCAGCGCGGACAAGGCGGAGTTCGTGCGCGGACTCGGCGCCGACGAGGTCGTCCTGTACGGCGACGAGAGCTGGGGCGAGCCGGTGGACGTCGTCCTCGACGGGGTCGGCGGCGACGTACTCGGGCCTGCGGTACGGGCGTTGGCGCCGGGTGGCCGACTGGTGGCGTTCGGCTCGGGCGGCGGGACGGTCGACGCGTACGAGTTGCTCGTGCGGAGCGCTTCGGTCACCGGCTTCCAGGTGGCGGCGATCGCGAGGCGCGAACCGGAGAGGTACGCGGGGTGGGTGAGCGAACTGTGGGACCAGTACGCCACGGGCGCGCTGCGGCCTCGCGTCTCGGCGGAGTTCCCGCTGGCGGAGGCGGGCCGGGCGCACGGGGTGATCGAGGCGCGGGGCAATCTCGGGAAGGTCGTACTGGTGCCCTGAACCACCCCGCCCGAGCCGCGGAGGCACCCGGTCACCGCCCCGCGCGAACCGCGGAGGCACCCGGCCGCCCTCTTCTTAAGGCACCCCGAGCGAGCGGGCTCCCCCGGGGTTCGCTACTTTTGCACCGTGGACAAGAAGAACGCCTTGCGCGCCGGCACCCTGGCGGCCGGTACGACGCTGATGATGCTGCTGATGTCGTCCCCCGCGCTCGCGCTCACGCGCGACGACGGCGACGACCCGGGTCCGGGTCTGAGTGTCGTCGACACGCTGGGCCTGTTCGTCGTGGCGCCGATCGGGATCTTCCTCGCGATCGCCGGCCTGGTCTGGGTCCTGGACAAGTCGAAGGACCGCGAGCCCAAGGCTTCCAAGGCCTGACGTCCGCTTTCTGAACGCATACGGGTGCCTCCCTCCTGAGGGTTAACCGGGTACCCCCCGAGGGCTACTCCTGTGTAGTCCCCGGCAGCAGCTCCCGCAAAAGGTCGGCCAGTTGGCCGACCTTTTGCGCGTCCAGGACCGAGATCGCCTGCTGCTGGACCGCGAGCCCGGCCGCGACGGCCTGGTCGACGACCTTGAGGCCGTCCTCCGTAAGGGTGACCCGCAGGGCCCGGCGGTCGTGGGGGTCGGGGGAGCGGCGCAGCAGGCTCGCGCGTTCGAGTTTGTCGAGCCGGCCCGTCATACCGCCGGTCGTCAGCATGAGGGTCGAGGAGAGCTCGCGGGGCGAGAGGGAGTACGGCTCGCCGGAGCGCCGCAGCGTCGCGAGGACGTCGAACTCGCCGCGGGAGATGCCGTACGGGGCGTAGGCGCGTTCGGCGCGGTCGCCCATCGCGCGGGCGATGCGGGAGATGCGGCCGAAGACCGCCATCGCGGCGGTGTCGAGGTCGGGGCGGGCGGCGGCCCACTGGTCGACGATCGCGTCCACGGGGTCCTTGGGGGGCGTGCTCATGGGGGGAGTATCTCAAGCGGAGCCGGCTTGCCCCCCGACCGGCTTACCTCCGACCATCTTGCCCCCCACCCGCTTACCTCTGACCGGCTTACCCCTAAGTAGCTTGACTCTAATTCGCTTAGCACTAAGCTAATCATCGTCGAGCTACCACACCGGGGTGTCCCATGAAGTCCGCAACCGTCCTCCTCACCGCCCTCGCCCCCGTCTCCTGGGGCACCACCTACGCCGTGACCTCGGAGTTCCTCCCACCGGACCGGCCCCTCTTCACCGGCCTCATGCGCGCGCTCCCCGCCGGCCTGCTCCTCCTCGCCCTCACCCGCACGCTGCCGCGCGGCGCCTGGTGGTGGAAGGCGGGCGTGCTGGGCGCGCTCAACATCGGCGCGTTCTTCCCGCTGCTGTTCCTCGCCGCATACCGGCTGCCCGGAGGGCTCGCGGCGGCGGTCTCCTCGGCGGGGCCGCTGTTCGTGCTGGCCCTCTCGACGCTGGTGCTCCGCGAACGCCCGACGGTCCGCCCCCTCCTCACCGGCATCGCGGCGGCCCTCGGCGTCACCCTCGTAGTCCTCAAGGCGGGCGGCGCGCTGGACACCCTGGGTATTACGGCCGCCGTGGCCTCCACCGCCTCCATGTCCGCCGGCACCGTCCTGACGAAGAAGTGGGGCCGCCCGACCGGCGCCGGCCCCCTCACCCTCGCCGGCTGGCAACTCACCGCGGGCGGCCTCCTGATCGCGCCCCTGGCCCTCCTGATCGAGGGCGCGCCCCCCGCCCTCGACGCCCGAGCGATCGGCGGCTACCTCTACCTCGCCCTCGCCAACACGGCCGTCGCCTACTGGCTCTGGTTCCGCGGCATCGGCCGCCTCTCCGTCACCCAGGTCTCCCTCCTCGGCTCCCTCTCCCCGGTCACAGCGGCGGCCCTCGGCTGGGCGGCCCTCGGCCAGCCGCTGACGGCCCTGCAACTCGTGGGGATGGGGGTGGCGTTGGGGGCGACGGTCATCGGACAGCTGCGGCCGGCGGCTCGTACGACGCCGGTGTCCGCACCCCGTGAACTCCAACGGGTGTGAGGGAGACGGGCGAACCGGCGATCACGGCGTCCGCGCCCTGAGGCCCCGGCATCCCGGTCGGTAAGCGAAAGGCGCCCGGCATCGAAAACGCCGGGCGCCCCTCGCATGCTCGTACCGCTACGCGTCAGCGGCCTGTGCCTTCAGCGCACGCTCGACCCCCGACCGCGACTCCGACACCAACCGCCGCAGCGCGGCGTTGGGTTCGGCGGTGGAGAGCCAGGTGTCCGTGGCGTCCAGGGTCGACCGGGAGACCTGGACCGACGGGTAGAGGCCGACCGCGACCTGCTGGGCGATCTCGTGGGAGCGGGAGTCCCAGATCGACTTGACGACCTCGAAGTACTTCTCCGTGTACGGCGCGAGCAGTTCGCGCTGTTCGGGCTGGACGAAGCCGCCGATCACGGCTTCCTGGAGGGCGTTGGGGAGGTCCGAGGAGTCGATGACGGAGGACCAGGCGGCGGCCTTGGCCTCGGCGGTGGGCCGGGAGGCGCGGGCCGTCAGGGCGTGCCGCTCTCCCGCCGCCGTCTTGTCGCGCTCGTACTCGGCGTCGATCTCCGCCTCGTCGAACCGGCCCACAGCCGCGAGGCGTTGGACGAACGCCCACCGCAGCTCGGTGTCGACGGCCAGCCCCTCCACGACGGAGGAACCGTCCAACAGGCCCTCAAGGAGCGCCAGTTCGGAGTCCGTGCGGGCCGTCGCCGCGAACGCCCTTGCCCACGCGAGCTGGTGGTCGCTGCCGGGGGCCGCCGCACGCAGGTGCTCCAGCGCCGCCTCGGTCCAACGCGTCAGCAGGGACGCCCGCTTGGCCGGAGCCGCGTACAGCTCCAGCGCCAGCTTGACCTGCCGCTGGAGGGACTGGACGACGCCGATGTCCGACTCCTTGCCGATCCCGGAGAGGACCAGCGACAGGTAGTCGCTCGTGGCGAGTTCCGCGTCGCGGGTCATGTCCCAGGCGGAGGCCCAGCACAGGGCGCGGGGGAGGGAGGACTCGAAGTCGCCGAGGTGCTCGGTGACGAAGGCCAGCGACTCCGTGTCGAGGCGGACCTTCGCGTACGAGAGGTCGTCGTCGTTGAGCAGGACGACGGCCGGGCGGCGCTTGCCGATCAGCTGGGGTACGTCCGTCGACTCCCCGTCGATGTCCAGCTCGATGCGCTCGTCGCGCACCAACTTGCCGCTGTCGTCGTCCAGTTCGTACAGGCCGATGGCGATGCGGTGGGGGCGCAGCGTCGGCTCGCCCTTCGCGCCGGCCGGCAGCGCGGGGGCTTCCTGGCGGACCGCGAACGACGTGATGACACCGGAGGCGTCCGTGACGATCTCCGGCCGCAGGATGTTGATCCCGGCCGTCTCCAGCCACGCCTTCGACCACGACTTGAGGTCACGCCCGGAGGTCTCCTCCAGCGCGCCGAGCAGGTCCGAAAGCCGCGTGTTGCCGAACGCGTGCGCCTTGAAATACGCCTGCACGCCCTGGAAGAACGCGTCCATCCCAACGTACGCGACGAGCTGCTTCAGGACGGAGGCGCCCTTCGCGTACGTGATCCCGTCGAAGTTGACGAGGACGTCGTCCAGGTCGTTGATCTCCGCCATGATCGGGTGCGTGGACGGGAGTTGGTCCTGGCGGTAGGCCCACGTCTTCATGGAGTTCGCGAAGGACGTCCAGGCGTGCGGCCAGCGGGAGTCGGGAGCGTACGCCTGGCAGGCGATCGACGTGTACGTCGCGAACGACTCGTTCAGCCAGAGGTCGTTCCACCACTCCATCGTGACGAGGTCGCCGAACCACATGTGCGCCAGCTCGTGGAGGATGGTCTCGGCGCGCGTCTCGTACGCGGCGTCCGTGACCTTCGAGCGGAACACGTACTGGTCGCGGATCGTCACCGCGCCCGCGTTCTCCATCGCGCCCGCGTTGAACTCCGGGACGAACAGCTGGTCGTACTTCTTGAACGGGTACGCGTAGTCGAACTTCTCCTGGAACCAGTCGAAGCCCTGCCGGGTCACCGCGAAGATGGCGTCGGAGTCGAGGAACTCGGCCAGCGAGGGGCGGCAGTAGATGCCGAGCGGGACGGTCTGGCCGTCCTTCTCGTACACGCTGTGCACGGAAGTGTACGGGCCGACGATCAGCGCGGTGATGTACGTCGAGATGCGCGGCGTCGGCTCGAACTCCCAGACGTCGTCCTTGGGTTCGGGCGTCGGGGAGTTGGAGACCACCGTCCAGCCGGTGGGCGCCTTGACCGTGAACCTGAACGTCGCCTTCAGGTCGGGCTGTTCGAAGGACGCGAAGACGCGGCGGGCGTCCGGCACCTCGAACTGCGTGTACAGGTACGCCTGTTGGTCGACCGGGTCGACGAAGCGGTGCAGGCCCTCACCGGTGTTGGTGTAGGCGCAGTCCGCGACGACGCGCAGGACGTTCGGACCGGCGAGCAGGCCGGGCAGGGCGATGCGGGAGTCCTTGAACACCTCGGCGGGGTCCAGCGCGTCCCCGTTCAGCGTCACCTCCAGGACCGCGGGGGCGACCAGGTCGATGAACGACTCGGCGCCGCCCTCGGCGACATCGAAGCGCACCGTGGTCACGGACCGGTAGGTGCCGCCCTCCTGCGCTCCGGAGAGGTCGAGATCGATCTCGTACGAGTCAACGGTGAGCAGCTGAGCCCGCTGCTGAGCCTCTTCGCGAGTCAGGTTTGTGCCAGGCACGCGGTCATCTCCTCGTTATGCGTGGGTTGTGGCCATCTTTCCACGTGCCGCCTCCGGGCACGCAGCCACTATCGCCCAGCACACGCCCCCGCCGGGCCCGCACCGCCCTCCGCCCCCGCCAGCCCCCGCACGGCCTCCGCCAGCGCGCGCACCCCCCGCCCCTCCCCGCCCCGCGGCCACACCAGCCCCAACGCCGACTCCCCGAGCCCCTCGACGGGCACCGCGACGACGTCCGCCCTCCGGTACGCGGCGGCCGTCGGCGCGCACAGCAGCATCGCCGCACGCCCCGTCGCGACCAGCGTCAGCCCCTCCTGGAGGGTCCCCGCCTCGGGCCCGCCCGCCCCCGGCGCCTGCGCGGCACGCCAGTACGCGGGGGCCGGGGGAGCGGGCCTGACCAGCGGCTCCGCCGCGACCTCCGCCGCCGAGACGGCCGTACGCGCCGCGAAGGGATGTGTACGGGGGACGGCGAGCGTCTGCGGATGCCGGGAGAAGACCGGCCCGAGGACGAGGTCCGGTTCCCGCACGGGCAGCAGCACGACGGCCGCGTCCACGGCGCCGGAGCGTACCGCGCCGAAGGGGTCGGACAGCGGCAGCTCCACGAGCTCGACGTCACCCAACTCCCGTACGACACCGGTGAGTCCGGCATCCACCGCGCCCTGGAAGCCGAGCCTCGGCGCGGCGCCGCGCGCGTCCTCGACGGCGGCCACGAGGCCCTCGTACGCCGGACGGGCCCGCGCGAGGAAGCGCGTACCCAGCGGGGTCAGGGCCACCCGGCGGCTCGTACGGCTGACCAGCCGGCCGCCGATCCGGCGCTCCAGCGAGCGCAGGAGCTGGCTGACGCGGGCCTGCGAGACGTACAGCCGCTCGCCGGTCCGGCCGAAGTGCAGCTCCTCCGCGAGGACGAGGAAGCACTCCAGCTCGCGCAGGTCGGGGGCGGATCGATAAGTCACGCTCATGGAAGGGTGAGAACTCCGCCGTTGTTCCCGCGGGGGCCCGGCGCGAAAAGTGGAGGCATGTCCTCCCTGGAACCCCGGACCTCCGCCGCCCCCCGGTCCGTCACCGACTCCCGCTCCCCAGCGGCCCCTTGGCCCGGCGTCTTCGCGCTCGCCGCCGCCACGTTCTCCGTCGTCACCACCGAGATGCTCCCCGTCGGCCTCCTCACGTCCCTCGGCGATTCCCTGGGCGTCTCGACGGGTACGGCGGGCCTCGCCGTCACCCTCCCCGGACTGGTCGCGGCCGTCTCCGCGCCCCTCCTCCCGGTCGCCGCCCGCCGCGCGGACCGGCGGCACGTCCTGACCGCCCTGCTGCTCCTCCTCGCCGCCGCCAACCTGCTCTCGGCCCTCGCCCCCGACCTGGCCGTCCTGCTCGTCGCGCGGGCGCTGGTCGGGGTCTGCATCGGCGGGGTGTGGGCGGTCGCGGCGGGTCTCCCGGCGCGGCTGATACCCGAGAGGTACGCCGGACGGGCCACGGCCCTGGTCTTCTCCGGCATCGCCGTCGCCTCGGTGATCGGCGTCCCCGCGGGCACCTTCCTCGGCTCCCTCGCCGGCTGGCGCTGGTCCTTCGCGGCGCTCGCGGTGCTGGCGGTCGCCGTGGCGGCGGCCCTGCACATCACCCTCCCCCTCCTTCCGGCGGAGGCACCGGTACGCCTCACGGTCTTCCCCGAACTCCTCAGGGACGCGCGCCTCAGGCGGGGCCTCACCGCCGTAGCCCTCCTGGTGACCGGCCACTTCGCGGCGTACACGTACGTCCGCCCCGTACTGGAACGCGTCGACGGCCTCACCGCGAGCGCCGTCGGCGTACTCCTCCTGGGGTACGGGGTGACAGGCGTCGTCGGCACCTTCGCGATCGGCACGCGGGCGGGCGCGAACCCCGGCCGGATCCTCGTCCTCGTCGCGTCGTCCCTGGGTACTACGGTCGTACTACTGGCCCCCGCCGACGCCTCCCTGCCCCTCACCACCGCCCTCCTCACCCTCTGGGGGCTCCTCTACGGCGGCGTCTCGGTCTCGGCCCAGACCTGGCTGACGTCAGCGGTACCGCACGCGAGGGAAGCGGCGTCGGCCCTGTTCGCGGGGGTCTTCAACTCGGCGATCGCCCTGGGCGCGTTCACGGGAGGCCGCACAGCGGACGCGTACGGCCCGACAGCCGTCCTCTACCTCGGCGCCGCCCTCGCCCTCGTCGCGGCACCGGTCATCGCGGCGACGCGACGCCGCGATGACCAGAGCCGGGCACGACCGTAAGGCGAGACGCTCCCCGCCCCAGCGCAGCGCCTACGCGCTCAGCTCCTCCGCCACCAGCTCCGCGATCTGCACCGCGTTCAGCGCGGCCCCCTTGCGCAGGTTGTCGTTGGAGACGAACAGCGCGAGGCCGTTCTCCACGGTCTCGTCCCGGCGCACCCGGCCCACGTAGGAGGGGTCCTGCCCGGCGGCCTGGAGCGGCGTGGGGATGTCCGTGACGACGACACCCGGCGCCGAGGACAGCAGTTCGAGGGCGCGCTCGGGGCTGATCGGCCGCGAGAAGCTCGCGTTGATCTGGAGGGAGTGGCCGGTGAAGACGGGCACCCGGACACACGTACCGGAGACCTTCAGCGCGGGAATCTCCAGGATCTTCCGCGACTCGTTGCGCAGCTTCTTCTCCTCGTCCGTCTCGTTCGCCCCGTCGTCGACGAGGTTCCCGGCGAGGGGGAGGACGTTGAAGGCGATGGGCCGCTTGTAGACACCGGGCTCGGGGAAGGACACCGCGCCGCCGTCGTGCGTGAGCTTCTCCGCGTCGTCGGCCACCTTCCGTACCTGGTCGGCGAGTTCGGCGACCCCGGCCAGCCCGGACCCGGACACGGCCTGGTAGGTCGTGGCGACGAGGGTTTCGAGCCCCGCCTCGGCGTGCAGCACCTTCAGCACCGGCATCGCGGCCATGGTCGTGCAGTTGGGGTTGGCGATGATCCCCTTGGGCCGCGCGGCGACGGCGTGCGGATTGACCTCGGAGACGACGAGCGGCACCTCGGGGTCCATCCGCCACGCGGACGAGTTGTCGATGACGACGGCGCCCTGGGAGGCGACCTTCTCGGCGAGGGCCTTGGAGGTCGACCCGCCCGCGGAGAACAGCACGATGTCCAGCCCGGAGTAGTCGGCGCTCGCCGCGTCCTCCACGGTCACCCCGTCCAGCACGGACCCGGCGGAACGAGCCGACGCGAACAACCGCAGCTCGGTCACCGGGAACGCGCGCTCCGTGAGGATCCTGCGCATGACCGTCCCGACCTGCCCGGTTGCTCCGACGATTCCGACCCTCACGGCGACTCCCTGTAGCTGTACCTGATGTGTCTGCGGCGTTTCCATCATGCGGCCCACCCCGGTCCACCTGTCCAATTCTTTGCCCACGACACCGGGACGGACCGACGGGAACGGCTCCAGAACTCCCGTCGTACCCGCCCTGAGCTGGAGATATTCGCCCCGGAACCGCCACCCGCCGCAATCCGTTCCGCGCCGGCCCCCGAATGTGACCTACGCCCCACGAACGTTTCGCCCCCGTCCCGCGTCGTAGAGGAAACGCCGACGGGGAGGGGTGTCCGTGCTGCGCAGAACGACGCGCCGCGACCGGAAGGGCCAGGGGGACTCCCCGGACGACCCCCTGGACGCGGCCCAGGAACGCCGGGTCCGCGCGATCCTCGCCCTCGGCGGGGTGCCGCAGACGGACCTGCCGGACGGGGTGCAGCAGGTCCGCCTCCGGCTCCTGGAACGCGCGGCGAAGGGGTACGAGGCCCCGCGCGACGTCTCCGCGTGGGCGGCGGTCGTCGCCTCCAACCTGGCGATGGACTGGCACCGCGCGCGGCGCCGCCAGGACCGCCTGGGCGAACGCCTGGCCTCGCTGCGCCAGTCCGCGCAGCCGTCCGGCGAGGAGACGAGCGTGCTGTCCCTGGCGGTCGCCCAGGGCCTGGACCAACTCCCGGACCCCCAGCGCCAGGTGGTGATCCTCCGCTTCTACGCCGACCTCCCCGTCGCGTCGATCGCGGACCAACTCGGCGTTCCCGAGGGCACGGTGAAGAGCCGCCTGCACACAGCGGTCAAGGCGCTGCGGGCCCGGCTGCACGAGGACGAGGTGGTGTGAGATGGCGGAGCAAGACGACGTGTACGAGGACGACGCCGCCCTCCTGGCCGCGATCACCGGCGAATCGGCCCCGGACACCCCCGAACTGCGCGCGGCACGCGAGGACATCGCCGTACTCCGCACCCACCTCGCGCTGATCGCGCGGGAGTTGGACCCGCCCGCGCCGGTCGTCCAGCTCGCCCCGCGGCGGACCCGGCGGCTCAGGGTCGCCCTGGTGGGTGTCGCGGCGGCGGGTGCCCTGACCTTGTTCGGCGGAGGGCTCGCCCTTCTCGGCGCGAACGGCAACTCCTCGGCGGACAAGGCGACTTCCTCGGCGGCGGACGAAGGGGCGAGGGCGGGCTCCCGGCCCGGCCCCGCGTACCTGGCGTGCGCCGCGACGGTCGTGACGGGCACCGTCACCGCCGTGGAGGGAACCGAGGTCACGCTCAAGGTGACGCGCGCCTACAAGCCGACGCCGGGGCCGACTGCCGTCACCTTCACGACAGACACCCCCCTCACCCGGGGCACCCCTGTCCTGGCCGTCCTCTCCCCGGGCTCCACCACACCCGAGGACCTCTTCATCGGGAACCAGGAGATCGCCGCCGAACTCCCCACCCTCACCCGGGCGTTGCGGGAGTCCCCCTCCTGCGGGCCCTGACCGCACGGGAAAGGGCGGGCGCCCCCCGGCACCCGCCCTTCCCCGTGATCCCCCGTTCGGTCGGAATCCCCCGGTCTACTCCCAGTCGTCCCAGACCCAGCTGCCCGTGTCGTCCCCACTCGGCTTGTTCGGCTTCGTGACGACCGGGTCGTCCAGCGGGTCGCCGGCGGCGACGACCTGCGGCCCGTGCGAAGCCGAACCCTGGTGCCCCGCCACGGCCAGCGGCAGCGCCACCATCGTGGTGACCGCCAGCGCGGCGAGGGCGGTGCGGACGGCTCGGCCGGTGATGCGTCTCATTCTCAGCCCCTGCTTCTTCGTTCTTCTTCGTTCTTCTTCGGTCCCGGTGAGCGTGTGCCAGCCACGATGATGGTCCGGCGGCCATGCCGCTGTCATGTCCATTCGCTGGCCTCAGGAGGCCATGGCAGTCACATGCCAGTCAGGTCACGCATGGACCACACCTGGATCACCGGTGATCACGCGACCCGCCCGCCCCGCGGTTCCCCGTACAGATAACGGTCCGGACGGCAGTCGCCCAGCTCCCAGTCCGGCAGCAGGCCCGGCACGCGCAGCCAGTCCGCCCAGCCGTCCCGCGCCCGGTCCAGCGCCTCGTCCAGGCTGCCCGCCTCCACGAACGTCATCCCGACCAGCCGCCGCCCCCACCGCGCGAGCGACACATGGGCGATGCCCGGCTGCGGGGCGGTTCTCGTGGTCTCGGCCACGGCGTGCAGCCGCTGGTCGCTGGGCATAGCGACGGGCGCCGACGGGAGGAGAACGACCTTGACTGCGTACACGGGGCGACCTTAGGCACCGGATGCACGCAGATCGGTACGAGAACGCTGTCAGCCCCCGGTCATGGCAGGGAGCGGCCAGCAACCGAAAGGCGCTTCACAGCCAGCCACGCCGCACCGCCTCCGCCCCCGCCTGGAACCGGCTCTGCACCCCCAACCGCCGCTGCAAGTCCGCCGTGTTGCGCCGCACCGTCCGCAGCGAGACGCCCATCTTGCGGGCGATCCCCTCGTCCGTCAGCCCCGCCGCCAGCATCTTCAGCAGCGCGGCCTCGCGGTCCGTCGGGGCGTCCGGGGGCGGGTCCTGGGGCGCCGAGCCCAGCGGCACCGCGTTCTCCCACACCATGTCGAACAGCTCCTCCAGCGCCCGCACCATCCCCGGGTAGCGGATCAGGAGGGCGCCCTTGCGGCTGTCGTCGATGTCGATGGGGATCACGGCGGTCGTGTGGTCGGAGAGGATCATCCGCATCGGCAGGGCCGGAACCGTACGGGTCTCGCCGCCGCGCGAGGCGAGCCAGTTCGCGTACTCCACGGTCGGCTGGTCGTTGCGGACGCTGTCCAGGTACACCGTCCGCATCCGCACACCCCGGCTCAGGTGCTGCTCGTCCAACGGCCGCCCGGCCTCCAGCGCCGCCGCGCTCAGCGCGCCGCCCGGCACGAAGGTCCGGACGTCGATACGTGCCTGATGAGCCAACTCCATCAGCCGCACCCGCACCGCGTCGACGCCCTCCAGGCGCTCCACCCCGCTGTCCACGCGGTGCGCCGCCATGTTCGCGTAGTCCGAGGTCAGCGCGGCCAGCGTGGCGCGCTCCTGGGACAGCCGGGCGCGCTGCTCGTCCAGCTCCGCCTCCCTGCGCTGGAGCAGCGGCGAGAGGACGATTTCCGGACTCACGGGAACGAACTGGTGGCCCGCGGCCTCGTGCAGCAGGGAGAGTTGGGTCAGCCGGTCGAGCGCGGCGCGTACGTCCGCCTCCGCGAGCCCTGTCTCGCGGGCGATGTCCTCCAGGGTCCAGGAGGGGTGCAGCAGCAAAGACCGGTAGACGTCGTGGGTCGACTGGTCGATGCCGATGGTCTCCAGCATGGTTCCCCCTGCGAAGGCCGTCGCGCGGCCGAGATCTGTCGTTGGCATGTGACTGGGGCTGACGGTATCCGATCCCTCTTTTCGCCGTATCCGCGTTCGATTCACCCGGCGTGACCTCTTGGCATCTCCCGGCCATGGCCGCGTGGTGCCACAACCGAACCCCCCTCCCACGCGTACACCCGGCCTAATCTCGTGATCGCCGGGTGGTGCTCCCTCGGGGGAGGGCATCACCCGGCACACCGGACACCGGCCGGCGCCGTCACGGGGGTGGGCGTCGGCCGGAAAGAGGTGGGGGACACACGGGGGAAAAAGGGGTGGGACGACGACAGGGCGGGCGCTCTTGGGGGAGCGCCCGCCCTGCCGTTTCAGGCTGTCAGCCCACGACCTTCTCGATGACGACGGTCCCGACGCCCGCGGCGGTCCCGCGAGCGTTCACCAGCCGGACCTCGCCGAAGAACTCGCGTCCCTCGGGCCCGGCGGCCTTCACGAGGACGTTCCCGGAGATGGTCGCGGTGCCACCGCTCGGGATGGACACGGCGGCCCCGGAGTCCGCGGAGACGGACCCCAGCGCGGACGAGAAGTACACGTCCTTGTACTGGAACGTGGTGGTCCCGGCGGGCACGCTGTACCCGTCGACGACGACCGTGTACGTCCCGGCGGCGGGCGAGACGAGGCTCACCGACTCCTCGGAGTCCCCGTCGGCGGACTTGCCGACCTCGACACCGTCCCGGTAGACGACCAGGTCGAGATCCGCAGCCGCGTCGGACACGCCCCCGATGGACACGTCGAACCGCTCGACTCCGGCCGGAACGACGACGGTCGACGTCTGCGAAGCACCGTGCGCGATGGTCGGCGCAGCCAGCTTCGCGGACCCCAGCGACCCGCCCTCCAGCTTCGCGTTCAGCGGCGCGAAGTTGTTCGTGACGGCCCACTCGGCGGCGACCGGCGTACCGACGCGGGCCTCGGGCACCGTACGCACGGCCGGCGAGAACTCCGTACCCAGCACCGACACATCGAGCGTGTACGGGTTGTCGAGGTAGGGCGAGGTACGACGCGACTCGACCTCGATCTCCCAGACCCCCGGCGTCGGGTTCGCGTAAGTCCGCAGATCCGGGCGGCAGTTGTTGGGCAGGTCGGGGTTGTTGTAGTCGTTGTAGCAGTAGACGGTGGCCCCGTCCTCCATCAACACCCCGTACGGGTGCAGGGAGATGAACCGCGTCTGGCTCTTGTCCTTGAGCCCGCCGAGCGCGACCTCGAGGGTCTTGGCGCCCTGCGGCACGGTCACGAAGTAGGAGTGACTCGAATTCCGCTGCACGGTCGCCGACTTGGAGAACGAGTACGCCGGAGCGGCGAGCGCCTTGGACACGACGACGGTCGACAGGATCTTCTGGTCCACCCCGACGGTCGCCTTGTCGTCCAGCTCGACGATCGCGCTGTGCACGCCCGCCGACTTGGCCTGGGCCTGCACCTTGACGGTGACCGGCGTGTTCAGCGGCAGGCTGACGGACTTCCCGCCGAGCAGCTTGAACGTACCGTCGTTGGTCTTCAGCGAGACGCTGTGCCTGACCGCCTTGGCGGGACCGGAAGTCCGGGTCACGACGACGTCGTACACCCGCTTCTGCCCGACCTTCAGACCGCCCTCGCGGTCGTAGATCCCGGTACCGAAGCCGGGCTCCTTCAGCGAGCCCGAAAGGGCCGTGCTGACCGGCGCCTTGACCGTGTAGTCGTGCGCGGTCGCACCCTTCTTGATCGCGTCCCACGCCTGCACGATCCGGATCAGCCCGGACCCCTGCACGTGCGCCGGAACGCCCTTGATCTCACGAGCCGTGCTGGTGAGGGCGGTTCGCAGCGTCAGCGGCGACAGGGCGATCTTCCGCTGCTTGGCGGCGGACAGCAACAGCGCGCTGGCACCGGCGGCTTGGGGCGACGCCATCGACGTGCCCTGCAACATCGCGTACCCGGGCGGCAGTTGGTACCCGGCCTCGGCGACCGGCGCACCCGGCGACCACGTCTGCATCGTGTTGACGGCCGCGCCCGGCGCGACGAGCGTCGGCACGAACCCGCCGTCCTCACGCGGACCGGTGGAGGAGAACGGCAGCATCGCGTACTTCTTGGTCACCTGGGACCCGTAGTTGGACGCCCAGGTCTCCTTGGAGATGGACGCCCCGACGCTGATGACCTTGTCGGCGAGGCCGGGGTCACCGATCGTGTTGGTGCCGGGGCCCTCGTTGCCGGCGGCGATGACGAGCTGCACGCCGTACTGGTCGATGAGGCGCGTGTAGAGCTGGGCGCGCACGTTGTTGCCGTCGTTCAGCGGGGGCAGGCCGCCGATCGACATGTTCACGATGTCGACGCCGCGCTTGGTGACGAGGTCGATCATGCCCTCGGTGAGGGCGACGTTCGTGCAGCCGCCGGTCCACGTGCAGGCGCGCGAGGACACGATCTTCGCGCCCGGCGCGGCGCCGTTCATCTTGCCGCCGAACAGGGAGTTGGCGGCGGTGATCCCGGCGACGTGCGTGCCGTGGCGGGACTCGACGACGCCGATGCTGACGTAGTCGGACTTGTCGCCGGCGCCGTTGAAGACGACGTCCTTGCGGATCTCGACGACGAACGGGATGCGCTCGGCGATCTCGGTCTTCGGGTCGTCGACACCGAAGTACCCGATCTGGAAACCGTCCTTGTACGGCTTCAGCGGCGTCTCGTCCGTGAAGTCGCCGTCGTTGTCGAGGTCGACGCGGACGGTACCGGCGGCGGCGTCGTACAGCACGCCCCACACGTCGGTCTTGTCGCCGTCGCGGTTCAAGTCCCCCGCCATGTCGCCGCCGTTGGTGGCGGACTCGGCGAAGGTCTGGAACCGGAAGCTTCCGGCGGGCGCCTTCCAGGAACGGCCGGCGGCGGTGAACTCGGGCCCGGACACAGCGGAGTTCATCCGCAGCCAGGTCCCGTCGCGGTCCACCACGGGGTCGGTCGCGGTGACCCAGTCGACGATCTTCCGCTCACCGGTCGTGGTCTTCTGGAGCGCCGGGTGGCCGAGGTCGACGCCGGAGTCCAGGACGCCGATGGTGACGCCGCGGCCGTCGTACGTGGGGTGGTCCTCGACGAAGGACACCGCGCCCGTCTCGAAGGACGGGTTGTACGGGTTGGTCGCCGGGGTCTTCTTGCCGGGGGCGGGGTAACTCCCGCTCTTGGACGCCTCTTTGGAGCCGCTCGGCGTCGGGTCGTCGAGGGCGATCTCCTGGCGGAGGTCGATCGCCTGCACGGACCTCAGCTTCGACGCGGCGGCGATGGCGGCGTCGGCCTTGCCGGTGGGGACAGTCGCGCGGACGTACCCCAGCGCGTCGTCCTTGCGGCCGACGAACCCGCCGTCCAGACCGTCGAGTTGCTTCGTGACCTGCGCGGTCTCGCCCGGCGTGGTCGCGACCATCATCGTGACGGTCCTGTCGCCCTCCGCCTTCGCGTCCGTCAGCGCCGCCGCGTCGTCCTGGCCGAGCTTGTCGGTGCTCGCGGACTTGGGGGCCACGGTGGAGTGCTGGTCCCCGGCGAACGCCAGCGGCACGGGACCTGCGGCCGACAGCGCGGCGACGAGCCCCGCTGCGACGGCTATTCGGACCGTCCGTCTGTGGGGGGTGTGGATCATGGGCATCCCTAGCTCAAGTCAGAAGTGATCCCGGATGATCGCCCAGCTTTACTTACGGGACGGTTATTTGGGGAGAGTTGGCCGGGAGGTGGTGGATGTATGGGGAAAACCCGCGATGGACTTTGGTGAGCAGGCGCCTATTTCAGGACAAAGAGACTCTTGCTGCGAGGGAGCTGTGACCAGCCTGTGAGAAGAACCCGAAGGACGGCCGCGTACGCGGTCATCGTCGAGAACGACCGCATCCTCCTGACCCGCTTCCGCGAACCCGGCGGCACGGGCGTGTGGATCATGCCCGGCGGGGGAGTGGAACACGGCGAGGACCCGTACGACGCGGTGGCCCGCGAACTGGACGAGGAGACCGGGTACGAGGTGGAGGTGACCGCCCTCCTGGGCGTCGTCTCCCGCCGCCTCCCGCTCCCGCGCCGGGGCCTGCGCACCCCCCGCGACCACCACGGCATCGCCCTGATCTACGAAGCGAAGGTCACCGGCGGCGAGTTGCGCCCCGAGGAGAACGGCTCCACGGACCTCGCGGCCTGGCACGACCTCGACACCCTGCCGGACCTCCCGACGGGCGACATGGTCGCCAGATCCGTACGCCTCTGGCGCGAACGCCCGGCGACGGGCCACCTTGGCTGAATGCCGCCCAACCCTCCGGATCAAGGACAACTCGCCCTGATCCAACGGCGTCCCTCCCCCTGACCGCATGATCACGAGCAGGGGGAAACCCATGAAGAAACTCCGTACGACGGTGCTGGCGGCCACGGCCCTCACGGCGACGGTGGCCCTCGCGGCACCGGCGCTGGCCGCCGCGCCGACGTCGCACGAACCGACGTCTCATGAGCCGACCCGGAAGGCTGTCGAGGGCGTCGTCCAGGAGGGCGTACCCGGCGTCACGCTGACGGCCCGCTCCGACGGCAGGGCCTGGTCGACGACCGCCGGGGTCGGCAACCTCCGTACCGGCAAGCCGCGTTCGGCCGGCGACCACTACCGCGTCGGCAGCATCACCAAGACCTTCGTCGCGACCGTCCTGCTCCAACTGGAGGCCGAGGGCAGGCTGTCGCTCGACGACACGGTCGAGAAGTGGCTGCCGGGGGTCGTGCACGGCAACGGCCACGACGGCAGCCGGATCACGCTGCGCCAACTCCTCAACCACACCAGCGGGATCTACAACTACACGGAGGACCAGCAGTTCGGGCGGGACTACTTCCTGAAGGACGGTTTCTACAAGAACCGCTTCAAGAGCCACACCCCGTCCTATGCCATCGGCGTCGCCATGTCCCACGCCCCGAACTTCGACCCCGGCACCAACTGGAGCTACTCCAACACGAATTACATCCTCGCCGGAATGGTCATCGAAAAGGCCACCGGCCACCCCTACGGCCAGGAAGTCCGCACCAGAATCCTCAACCCCCTCCACCTCAAGGAGACTTCGGTCCCCGGTAACTCCGTCACCCTGCCGCGCCCGGCCTCCCGCGCGTACGGCAAGCTCGCGGAGACGGCCGAGGGGCCGACGTACGACGTCACCGAACTCAACCCCTCCCTCGCGGGCGCGGCGGGCGAGATGATCTCCACCTCCGGCGACCTGACCCGCTTCTACAGCGCCCTCCTCCAGGGCAAACTCCTGCCCCCGGCCCAGCTCAAGGAGATGAAGACGGTCAACTCCACCTCCGGCTACGGCCTCGGGATCGCCACCGGCACCCTCTCCTGCGGCGTCACCGTCTGGGGCCACGACGGCGGCATCCACGGCTCCAGCTCCGTCGCCCTCACCACCACCGACGGCAAGCACTCGGTCGCCTTCAACCTGAACGGGGACTGGACGGGCGACGTCGTGCCGGTCATCGAAGCGGAATTCTGCGGAAACCCCGCACCGGGCGCAAGCCGTTCGGGTGAATCCGACCTCGCCGTCATCCAGGATCTCGCGAAATAAAACATCCAGTTCATCCGCCGGAAATATCCGTACCGCCTGATATCGGCTAACCCGCACCAACACGGGGATGGCTTGATACATGTGCAAGGCGGGTGAGCGCGAATGCTCCGTGTGCTGTCTGTCTACGAGGGTTTCTTCTCCGGGGGAGCCCGGATCGTCCACAGCGACGTGGTGCTGGGCCTCAGCGAAGGGGGCCAGCACCACCGGGTCCTCAGCATGCACTCAGAGGTCCACCGCGAGGCGACCCGGCAGCGCATGGAGAACGACACGTGCTATCGCCGGCTGACGGCGGCGGGGGTGCCGGTGAGCGCGCTCGGGCGGACGTACTCGGGTGGCGATCCGGCCACCTTCACGGGCGCCGAACTGGCCGATACGGCGCGGGCGATGGCCGAAGCGGACGTCATCCTGTCCCTGAAGGAACAGCCCCTCGCTCTGCTGAACCAAGCCGGCCTCCCCCGCCGCCCCGTCGTCGTCGGCCTGCACCGCTCCGACCCGGAGAACCAGTCTCTGGATCAGTTGTTGACCGGCATCGCGGACGGCAAGGTCGCGGCGGCGGTCTGCTGCGCGGAGTCGACCCGTGCGGCGTACGAGGCGGCCGGCGTGCCGGGTGACCTGCTGGCGGTGATCCCCAACGGCGTCGACCTGATCCGCTTCCGTCCCGACGCGGCTCGGCGGCTGTCCGTCCGTACGGAGCTGGGCATCTCCGAGTCGGCTCCCGTCGTCATCTTCGCCGCCCGCTACGACGGCATGAAGAACGTCCCGCTGTTCCTGCGGGCGGCGGCGGAATGGCTCTCCCGCGAGCCTCAGGGGCACGTCCTGATGTGCGGGGCCGGGATGAGCGCCGAGAACGCCGGGCTCCTGGCGGAGATGGCCGCTGCGGGCCTCGGTGACACCGGGGTGCACCTGCTCGGCGTACGCCGCGACATGGAGGCGCTGTACGCCGCGTCGGACGTCGTGGCGCTCACCTCGGCGTGGGGCGAGGCGGCGCCGCTGTGCCTCATCGAGGGGATGATGTGCGGCGCGGTGCCGGTGACGACGGACGTCGGGGACAGCGCGTCCATCGTCGCGGGGCACGGCTTGGTGACCCCCTTCGACGCCGGGGTCATCGCTACGGCATGGTCCGAGGCGGTCGCGGCGAGAGCGGAGCTGGGCTCCACGCTCGCCGCGAGCCGTGAGCGGTTCAGCCGGACGCGGATGATCGCGTCCTACGCGGCGCTGCTGGACCGGGTGAGTGGTCGTGCTACGCGGAGGTCTCGCGCAGGTGCGTGAGGAAGGGGGACCAGGCGGAGGGGGGGAGCAACAGGGCGGGGCCGGTGGGGTTCTTGGAGTCGCGGACGCCGATGTTGGGGGTCAGGGCGGCGACTTCGACGCAGTTCTGGCCACCGGTGCTGTAAGACGACTTGATCCAGGCGACTTCGAGGCAGTTCTGGCCCGTGCCGTCGCTGTAGGAGGACTTGAACCAGGCCTGCTCAGGGGCGAGTTCGGGTGCTGTGTAGCGCGCGTACATGAGTTAGAGCTCTCGTTCCATTCGGTGAAGAAAACCGGGAGTGTCCTCGGGAGGTAGCGCCGATGCTGTCATGGCGTCGAACCGGCGGATGAACCGGTCGACTTCACGCCGCTTGTCCGAGGTGTGCGTGGCACCCCAGGCGCTGTCGATCTGCACCCTGGCCGGAAGGTTGTCACCGAGGTCGAGGATCGCGAAGTCGTTGGTCGAGCGGTAGCCCGACCGGAACGGCAGTACCTGAACGGTGACATGGTCCCAGTCGGCCACCTCCTCGATTTTTTCGTACTGCTCACGCATCACGTCGGCACCTCCCACCGGGTACCTCAGAGCGGCCTCGCCGAGGATCACGCGGAGCTTCACCGGGTCCTCCCGGGTGAGCACTTCCTGCCGCCGCATCCGCAACTCCACGTTGGTGCGAATGAACTCGGAGGTGTGCTCCTCGACCGGCTTGTGCGCTTCGAGGAGGGCAAGCGCGTAGCGCTCGGTCTGGAGGAGGCCGTACACCAGGGACGGGTGGTACGCCCGCATGCTGCGTGCCTCTGGCTCCAGCCCTACGAAGGCCGGCATCCCGACAGGCATCAGCCCCCGGAACTGCGTCAGCCAATCCTGTTGGTTCGTCTCCTTGTTGAGGCCGACCAGCGCGTCGATGACCTCAGGATCGGTTACTCCGTACTTCTCCAACAGCTTGCGCAGATCACCGACGTTGCGGAAGTTCAGCTCACCCGCCTCGATGCGCAGCAGTGACGCTTCGGAGAGCTTCAGCCCGACGACCGCTTGCTTCCGCGTGAACCCGCCGCCCCGCTCTCCGAGCCCGCAGCCTTCCCGCAAAGCCCGCAACTGGAGCCCGAGTTCAAGCCTCTGACCTGTGCGCCCGCGCTTGGCAGCCATGTGCACTCCTCTGTGCCTACGTGCGTACGGTGTGTGTCCGTGTGCAGAGTGTGGCACCACCTGTGCGGCCCCCGCAGCTCCTTGTGCAGATCTAGGCATATTCCACTTATAGCTTCTCTGAAATTTCTGGGGAGTTTCGATTGCGGCTCGAATAGTGGTCCCGCCACCGTGGACCCACAGCAGCAACCGAAAGGACCGGACCCCACATGACCACCCCCGCTCCCACCCCCACCACCCCGCACACCGAGTCCTGGAACATGAGCTACCCCATGACCCTCCGCAGCGTCCCCCTCGCCCGCCGCCAGACCCTCCGCCGCCTCACCCTCTGGGACTGGCCCGGCGACAAGGACGACGCGATCCTGATCGTCTCCGAACTCGTCGCCAACGCGATCCGCCACGCCCGCCGCCCCGGCCACGAACTCTGGCTCCACCTGGCCCTGTTGGCCCCCTCCCCCCACACCCTCCTGATCGAAGTCTCGGACCCCACCCCCGACTTCCCCACCCTCTGCGAAACCCCCACGCCCGAGGCCGGCCGCGGCCTCCAGGTGGTCACCGCCCTCACCACCCACCTCTCCTGGCACCCCCACAAGAACCTCGGGAAAACCATCACGGCCCACCTCCCGCAGCGCTGAACACCAGTTCCGGTCCAACCGCCCCCCACGCCAACGAATCCGCACCCCAACCCGAGCCATACGCTCGGCGGACGGAACTCGCCGTCGGCTCAGGAGGCGAGCGTGGGTCGGGCCTGGAACTCGTACGCGGACGAACTGGCGGCGGCGGTCCTTCTCGGCGTACCGACATGCCTCGGCGTGGCCTGGACGTTCCACAACTGGCGCCGCCGGAAAAGAACTTCGGCTGACGTAAGACGTGACGTACTCCTGGACGGCCTGCTGATCGCGTCGCTCCTGCCGTACCTCTACGTCACCCTGTCCCAGGGGTACGGAAACCAGAGAACGCTGAGCCTGATGCCTTTTGGCGAACTGTCGGTCTCCTTCGCCTCCTCTCAACTGGCCTTCTCGGACGTCACGCTCCTCAACGTCGGCGGAAACGCCGCCGATCCGGAGCCGCCGTTCCAGAACCCTGGGAAGGGTGGCCGCCATCGCGGCACTCCTCTCGACGGCAGTGGAGATCACCCAGTACGCACTGGCGGTGGGCCGCGTATCGTCCACGGACGATGTCCTGCTCAACACGGCGGGCGCAGTGGTGGGAGCACTGCTGACCCGCAACTGGTGGCGACCACGAAGTACCGACCGGCCCGAGACCGTACCGGCCAGCACCTATCAGGGATAGCCGACCGTGCCGGTAGCACGATGACTCCTGAGGTCGTCACTGTCTCAAGGTTCCACCAGAGCACGGCAGGGTCTTCATACCGTGTGAGTCACCACCAGGAAAGTCCTCCCTGCGAGGTGTCACTTGCACTTCCTGGGACGAGCCACAGCCTGCGGACGGCGGCCCGCTGATGTTGCAGATGCTGTTGATCTGAATCCTGCGAGTGCCCGCGCCGACCGCAGCGTAGCGGCGGAACTCGAACCCGATCTGAAATTCAGCGGTCCACATGAACGATCCGCCACGGAATCCGACTTCATCGCCGACTGTCGAACAGGATGATCTCCTCGCCACCGCCCCTGGATACATGCCAGGGACCGATGCGCGAGGAATCGACCGAACTGGCCGGAGTGATGGTCAACCCGATACTGGTCAGCGCGGCAGACAGGGACAGCAAGGTGCCGGTGGCTCGATCCACGTCTCCCCTCTGAGGCCAGGTCAGGCTGATTCCGCAAATTCGACGTCGAACTGACTATCGGGTCTCCCTAAAAACTCCGAATGCCGCCCACTGAACCTCGCCCTAACCGTCCACCGACCGCATCGCGATCACCGCGACAGCCATCTCCCTCAATTTCGCTAACCACATCAGACGCTCCAGGCCATCAGGAGAAATCCCTCCATACCCCCGCGTGCGGGGACCACATGCCCTTCCAGCTCCGCCACACCCGCGACCGGGGACTACATCGGCACCTCGAACGTCGTGACGCGCAAGATGCGGACACCCCCGCGTGCGCGGGGACCACGTGTACGTCAGCTCGGCGGAGATGTACCGGGAGGGAACACCCCCGCGTGCGCGGGGACCACTAATCGACCACGAGGAGATCTTTCGGCTCCAAGGGAACACCCCCGCGTGCGCGGGGACCACTGGCGGCTCGCGCTGGCGGTGAAGCGGCCGGAGGGAACACCCCCGCGTGCGCGGGGACCACCGGTACCGGCAGGGCCGCAACGTGTGGATCGGCGGAACACCCCCGCGTGCGCGGGGACCACGGCTCCCTCCCCAACCGCAACGCGAGCGCAACGGGAACACCCCCGCGTGCGCGGGGACCACGACCCTCAGGAGCCGCATCGAGGACCTGCCGCGGGAACACCCCCGCGTGCGCGGGGACCACGTCAGCGGGCCACGCCAGGGTGCCGTGTCCCCGGGAACACCCCCGCGTGCGCGGGGACCACCGATTTCGGGCTCCAGCCGGGCGCGGAGAACGGGGAACACCCCCGCGTGCGCGGGGACCACCACCCGGGGCTCGTCCAGGTCCTGGTGCCGGTCGGAACACCCCCGCGTGCGCGGGGACCACAAGGACGGTACGACGTGGACGCGTCGCGGTTCGGGAACACCCCCGCGTGCGCGGGGACCACCGAATTGAGGCTGTGTCAGACGCCGACAATCGGGGAACACCCCCGCGTGCGCGGGGACCACAAGCTGAAGTCGATCGCGCGAGAGCCTGTCCAGGGAACACCCCCGCGTGCGCGGGGACCACGGGCGTCGATGGATTGCTGGCTGGTCACGGTCGGGAACACCCCCGCGTGCGCGGGGACCACTCCGCGCCGAATCGAAGTCGAAATGACCCCCCGGGAACACCCCCGCGTGCGCGGGGACCACCTGTCTGAGGGGGAGCGCCCACTCCCGCCAGAGGGAACACCCCCGCGTGCGCGGGGACCACTGGGCGTCCAGAGCCTTGAGGACGAGGGCGGGGGGAACACCCCCGCGTGCGCGGGGACCACCTGGCGGATGGCGTCGGCCATCGCCTGCACCTGGGAACACCCCCGCGTGCGCGGGGACCACCCTTCCGATCGAGAGGGGTACCCCTCTCGACTGGGAACACCCCCGCGTGCGCGGGGACCACTCCCGGGTTGTGAACGAGAACTTCCTTTCACCGGGAACACCCCCGCGTGCGCGGGGACCACGCGGACATCGGCTACTACCCCGACTCCCGCACGGGAACACCCCCGCGTGCGCGGGGACCACTCGGCGCCGCCGACGTGCGCGCCGTGCAGGTAGGGAACACCCCCGCGTGCGCGGGGACCACAGCGACTTCAGCGACTTGGAGACGGTGCCCTTGGGAACACCCCCGCGTGCGCGGGGACCACACCCCGGCCTCGTGACCGGCGACATCGTGTCCGGGAACACCCCCGCGTGCGCGGGGACCACTGCCCCGCCACGGCGCCGACGTACAACGCGCTGGGAACACCCCCGCGTGCGCGGGGACCACTCGGGAAACCGGGCAACACCCAGGTGCGCCTGGGGAACACCCCCGCGTGCGCGGGGACCACAGTTCGTGGCCTGGGCCTTTAGCCGGGCGAGCGGTCGTTTCTCGTCACTTCCCGAGAACCGGACATTTCTCCACCCCTCCCTGAACCTCCGGACCAAACCCTATCCCCGCCACCCCTACCCACCCACCCCCGTCGAACTCCTCAACGCCCAGCCCCCGCCCGAGCCTCCCGCTGCTCACCGCCCCACGATCGTCGAAGGCCGAGTTCCCTCGACGCCCCCCAGTAGCCCGGCGCTTCAGCGAACGTCTGAACATCCCCGGCAGCAGAGACGTCCCCGGAAACGGATCCGACGTCAGCCTCCGCCCCCACGGGAGTTGGAGCGAGCGCCGTACCCCGGGGAAAGACGGAGCACTCAAGGGCCCGCAGAGACCACCGGCGCCAACACCCTCCACCCTTCTCCCCAGTCGGATACCCTCCAGCCCACCCGGAGCCACCTCGGGGGCACCGCGAAAGACGCCCTGCCCCGAGTCCAGCAACCTCCCGAGTCCAGCAACCTGTAGATCGCACAACGAGAGGACCCGTCGGTATGTCGATCCTCCTGGAGTTCGCCGTGCTTTCGGGGCTCGCGTTACTCACGGGCGCCGCTGTACGCGCAGCAACCCGGCGAAGATCCACCCGACGAGCCGCCATGGATGCCGGTGCCGCGAGCTTCCCCTGCCGGGTGACATGGAGAGAAGGGCTGGGCAGACGCGGAAGTGTGTACGGAAAGATCTCCGCACCCCCGGACGAAGAACCGACGTTCACCCGCCGCTGGGGCACCGGAATCAAACTCCCCCGCGGCCTGCACATCAATCAACAGCCCAGTTGGCGAACGGGTTTGACAACCCTCACGTACACCCCACCGGAACACGGCGAGATAAGAATCCTCCTCAGCGAGGGAGACGCCGAGAACGTGAAAAAGCTGCTCCGCGCGGAAGCGTGACGCAGAGCAGCTCAGCAAAACCCGCCCCTCCAGACGCCGCACGCCCTATGCTCCTCCCCCCGGTCAGAGGAGGCACGCATGCCCGACGTCCGATGCCCCAACCCCACCTGCGCGAAAGGCCCGCTGCGGCGATTCAGGGACCTGGTGGGTGCCGAGATCGCCGCAGCGGCGGAGGTCATGAGCCGTTTCGCGAGTGAACAGGGGGAGAGGTTCCGGCCGGCCGCGTATCACAGGTGCACCGGCACGGGCTGCCGCCGCATCCAGCGGAAGGACAACTGGCAGGTGGGCGGAAACCTGCCGGAGGAGCTGGAGATCCCGGCGGAACCCTGAACCCCTACTCGAAGATCGGCCCCTGCGTACGGGTCCGCTTGATCTCGTAGAACCCCGGCACGGAGGCGACCGCGATGGTCCCGTCCCAGAGACGGAGCGCGGCCTCACCCTTGGGAGCCGGGGTCACCACAGGCCCGAAGAAGGCGACTTCCTCACCGTCGGGCCCGGGCACCGCGATGACCGGCGTACCGACGTCCTGCCCGACCTTGTCGATGCCCTCCTTGTGGGAGGCGCGCAGCTCGGCGTCGAACTCGAAGTCCTCCTGGTGGGCGTAGTCGATGAGGTCGGCGGGCAGGCCGACGTCCGCCAGCGCCCCGGCGATCGATTCGAGCATCGGCCCTTCGTCGTCGCTGCCCATGGACGGCCCCTTGCCGCCGTTGTGGAAGCGCGTGCCGAGCGCGGTGTAGAGGGGACCGAGGACTTCGGAGCCGTGCTTCTGCCAGGCCGCGGCGACGACCCGGATCGGCTTCCACGCCTGCGTCTCCAGCAGCGCCCGGTACTCGGCGGGCAGCTGGTCGAGCTTGTCCTCGTTGAGGACGGCGAGGCTGAAGGGGTGCCAGCGGACCTCGATGTCGCGCTGCTTCTCGACCTCCAGGACCCAGCGGGAGGTCATCCAGGCCCAGGGGCACAGCGGGTCGAACCAGAAGTCGACGGGGGTCTTCTCGGACATGTCTCTCCTCAGGAGCGCCACGGCTGGGAACGTATGGGTATCCCTGTGCCAACGTACGACCCGCGCCAACCATTCCCAGGAGTGTTCCCCCATGTGTCGGGTCAGGCGCGCATGGCAGGATCGGTGCTGTCCAGGCGTACCGCGAACGGGTCGCGCCGAGTCCACGATTGTCTGAGGGAGTGCCGTCGGTGCCTGGTGAGAATCTGTCCCGCGACGAGGCCGGGGAGCGGGCCGCGCTGCTGTCGGTCGACGCGTACGAGGTGTCGCTGGACCTGCGTTCGGCGGTGGGCGACCCGGTCGGCGACCGTACGTTCCGCTCGGTGACGACGATCCGCTTCCGGTGCAGCGAGCCCGGCGCGACGAGCTTCGCCGACCTGATCGCGCCGAGCGTGACGGCCGTCTCCCTGAACGGCCGCGACCTCGACCCGGGCGAGGTGTTCGACGGCGCGCGCATCGCCCTGGAGGACCTGGCCGCCGAGAACGAGCTGGTCGTCGACGCGCAGTGCGCGTACTCCCGTACCGGCGAGGGCCTGCACCGCTTCGTCGACCCGGAGGACGGCGAGGTCTACCTCTACACGCAGTACGAGCCCGCCGACTCCCGCCGCGTCTTCGCCAACTTCGAACAGCCCGACCTCAAGGCGCCGTTCCGCTTCGAGGTGCGGGCGCCGGAGGGGTGGACCGTCTGGAGCAACGGAGTCGGGACCCAGACCGACGGGGTATGGCGGTTCGCGGAGACGAAGCCGATCTCGACGTACATCACGTGCGTGGTGGCGGGCCCGTACCACTACGTGACGGATACGTATGAGCGGGAACTGGAGGACGGCAGCCGACTGGAGATCCCCCTCGGCGCCATGTGCCGCAAGGGCCTCGCCCCCCACTTCGACGCGGACGACGTCTTCCTGATCACCAAGCAGGGGCTCGACTTCTTCCACGACCACTTCGACTACCCGTACCCCTTCGGGAAGTACGACCAGGCGTTCGTCCCCGAGTACAACCTCGGCGCGATGGAGAACCCGGGTCTGGTGACCTTCCGCGAGGAGTACATCTTCCGCGGCAAGGTCACCCAGGCGTCGTACGAGGCCCGCGCGAACGTCATCCTGCACGAGATGGCCCACATGTGGTTCGGCGACCTCGTCACCATGGAGTGGTGGGACGACCTGTGGCTCAAGGAGTCCTTCGCGGACTTCATGGGCGCCTTCGCCCTCGTCGGCGCGACCCGCTTCGAGAGCGGCTGGATCACGTTCGCCAACCGCCGCAAGTCCTGGGCGTACCGCGCGGACCAGCTCCCCTCCACGCACCCCGTCACCGCCGACATCCGCGACCTCCAGGACGCGAAGCTCAACTTCGACGGCATCACGTACGCGAAGGGCGCCTCCGTACTGAAGCAACTCGTCGCGTACGTCGGCCAGGACGCGTTCCTCGAAGGCGCGCGGCGCTACTTCAAGCGGCACGCCTACGGGAACACGCGCCTCGGGGACCTGCTGTCCGTCCTGGAGGAGACCAGCGGACGGGACATGGGGACCTGGGCCCGCTCCTGGCTCCAGACCGCCGGCCTCAACTCGCTGACGCCCGAGGTACGGGTCGAGGCCGGCCGGATCGCCGAACTCGCCGTGCTCCAGGAGGAGTTGCCCGCCCGCCCGCACCGGGTCGCGGTCGGCCTGTACCGGCGTACCCCGGACGGGGTCGTGCGCTATGCGCGCGCCGAGGTGGACGTCACCGGGGAGCGGACGGTCGTGCCGGAGCTGGCCGGCGCCGAGGCCCCCGACCTCGTGCTCGTCAACGACGACGACCTGACGTACTGCAAGATCCGGTTCGACGCACGGTCGTTGGAGACGCTGAAGGAGTCCCTCGGCGACATCGTCGACCCGCTCGCGCGCGCCCTGTGCTGGTCCGCGCTGTGGAACCTGACCCGGGACGCGCTGCTTCCCGCCCTGGACTTCGTGGAGTTGGTGGGCCGGTTCGCCCAACGGGAGTCCGATATCGGGGTGTTGCAGATGCTCCACGCCTGGGCCGGGTCCGCGCTCGTCAACTACGTACCGGCCGCCGGGCGTTCGGACGGGGAGGCGCTGATCGCGCGGGTCGCGCTGAGGGACCTCCGCGCCGCCGAGCCCGGCGGCGAGCCTCAGCTCGCCTGGGCCCGGTTCTTCGCGTCCGTCGCCTCGTCCGACGATGAACTCGCCCTGCTGCGGGGGCTGTTGGGCGGGTCCGAGAAGATCGCCGGGCTCGACGTCGACCAGGAGCTGCGGTGGACGTTCCTCGACGCCCTCGCCTCCCACGGGGCCGTGGGAGAAGGGGAGTTGGCGGCCGAGCTGGTCCGGGACGACACGGCTTCCGGGAAGCGGCACCACGTGCGCTGCCTCGCGTCCCGCCCCTCCGCCGCCGTCAAGGCGCAGGCCTGGGCCCAGGTCGTCGAGGGCGACGCACTGTCCAACGCGCTCGTCGGCGCGACCATCGCCGGGTTCGCGCGGTCGTCCCAGCGGGAGTTGACCGCGCCGTACGTCGCCAAGTACTTCGACGCCATCGAGCGGGTCTGGGCCGAGCGGTCCATCCAGATCGGGGTGGATGTGGTGTCGGGGCTGTTCCCGGCGTATCCCGTGCCGGGGGCCGAGCTTTCCGTGCTGGAGGCCGCCGACGCCTGGCTGGCGTCGCACGAGGAGGCCGCGCCCGCGCTGCGCAGGCTCGTGCTGGAGGGGCGCGACGATCTGGCTCGGGCGCTGAAGGCGCAGGGGCTGTAGGGGAGTTGACGCCGGGCGGGCCGGCGGGAACGCCGGCCCGCCACCGAGGCCGTCACGCGGCTTCAGAGCCGGGCCAGCTGCCGGTCGTGCCACCTGCTGAGCAGCAGCAGCGCGACGGTGGCACCGATCAGCGCGCAGAACATGTCCCACTGGGTGTCCCACACATCGCCCTGCGTCGCCAGGAAGTCGTCCGCCGCGTGCCCGCCGACGACCGCCGCCGCCCACTCGAACATCTCGAAGAGCGCGCTGAAGGCCAGGCACGCGCAGACCGTGAGCGGCGCCAGCCAGCGGCTGCCGCGCAGCGGCGAGGTCCGGCTCAGCAGCTCCCGTACCAGGATGGCCGGCACGAAGCCCTGCATCAGGTGCCCGAACCGGTCGTACGGATTCCGCGCCAGCCCCAGCCCGTCCCGCACCCACTCGCCCAGCGGCACCCGGGCGTAGGTGTAGTGCCCGCCCAGCGCCAGCACCAGCGCGTGCGCCGCGAGCAGGCAGCACAGCAGGCCCGTCAGCGGGAAGCGCCGCCAGGTCACGACGGCCAACGGCAGCCCGATCAGCACCCACACCACTTCCAGCAGCCAGGTCATCCGGTCGTACGGCGCCCAGGCGGAGACGGCGACCCCCGCGACCGCCACCGCGGCACAGACGCGGGGGAGCGCGGAGGGCTGATCCAAGGGGGTCGCCGTACGGCCACGGACAGGTGCGGACAGGGACATCGGAGGCGCTCCTTCTTCTCGGCAGCCTCATCATGGCGGGCCCGGGTTCCGGTGCCATGAGTACGACTACTCAGACCGGAAAGCTTTGGCCCTATGGCCAGCAATTCTGCTTTCGGTGACCGTTACGGAATTCGGCCACTCAAACCCGTAACCTCCGCCATCCGCCCCCGGTACCAGCGATTTTCGCCGCTTATCGGCATCCGAACATCCGTCCTTTAGTGCGGCGTTGTCCGCATTTGTCGACGAGCGTGTAACACCGGTTAAAGCGCCGGATGCCCGCGGGAATCCCGATTCCATGAACGCCGACACCCCCCGCAGCTGCGCCGCCACCGACTCCGCCCTCCTGACGGCCCATCAACTCCGTTCCCACGGAATCTCCCAGGCCGAGACGAACGAACGCTGCCGGCCCGGCGGGCCCTGGCAGCAGGTGCTGCCGGGGGTGTACGCGCTGCACGCCGGGCGGCTGACCGACGAGGAGCGCGTACGGGGTGCGCTCCTCTACGCCGCCCGGGAGAACCGGAGTTCGGCGGTACCCCGGCAGGGCACCCCCGACGCCGAGTCCATGCTCACCGGCCTCGCGGCCCTCCGTCTCCACGGCTTCGCCTCCCTCCCCGCCGACGACCGCATCGACGTCCTCGTCCCCCGCCTGCGCCGCCTGCGCTCCACGGGGTACGTCCGCATCATCCGCACCGCGGCCCCACCAACTCCCTTGCTCCTCAACGGCGTTCCCACGGCCCCCGCCGCCCGCGCCCTCGCCGACGCGCTCACCGACCTCACCGACCCCGGCGCCGTACGCCGCCTGATGGCGGAGGCGGTACGCGACGGCCACTGTGAACCGGCGGCAGCCGTACGGGAGTTGAGCCGGGCGAAGCTCCTGACGCAACCGCATGTCGTGGACGCGGTCGATGCGTTGCTGGCCGAGAGCCGAGCCCTCGCCGAGAACCGCCTCTACCGCCTGGTCCGCGACCACGCCCTCCCCGACCCCCTCTGGAACGTCGACCTCCGCCTCCCCGGCGGCCCCCACCTCGGCGGCCTCGACGCGTACTGGCCCGACCACGCGGTCGCCCTGGAACTCGACATCCGCACCCCCCACCAGAACGACGACGCCCTCTGGACGGACCACGCCCGCAAACGCGAAACCCTGGAACGCCTCGGCATCACAGTCGTCCACATCACCCCCCGCAAACTCCGCGAGTCGATGGAACAGCAAGCGATGGTGCTCCGCACAGCCCTCCTCGCCGCCGCCGACCGCCCACCGTCCGCCTATGTCGTGGTGCTGCCCCGGTAAATCAGGAGGGGAACCGGGGCAGCACCCGGGGGGAAAGAAGGGGGCACCCGGCCACCACGCCGGGCGCCCCCTCCTCCGTACGGAGGAATGAACCTGGACCGCGTCGACTCAGGAAGTGAACGTTGGGAAGTAAGACCCAGAGGGGAGGATCGAAGCGACTCATTCCAGATCTCGCAGACATCGCCACGACTCCCAGCAACGCCAGCATCGCCTCCGAGGCGTTCACCGGCTACCGGGCCATCGGCTGACACCTTCACCCGCCCAGGCTCTCGGTACCCCGTCAACTCGAAGCCCTCGCGCGCCAGTTCCCCCAGAGGGCACCATGGAGCGCATGACGAAGATCGACAGCACGGTGCCGCACTCGGCCCGCATCTGGAACTACTGGCTCGGCGGCAAGGACAACTACCCGGTGGACGAGGCGGCGGGGGACGCCTACACGGCGGTGTTCCCCGGGATCGTCACCATCGCCCGCAGCAGCCGCGCTTTTCTGGGCCGTTCCATCCGGTACCTCGTGGAGGAGGCGGGTGTGCGGCAGTTCCTGGACGTGGGGACGGGCCTGCCGACCGCGGAGAACACGCACGAGGTCGCGCAGCGGTACGCGCCGGAGTCGAAGATCGTGTACGTCGACAACGACCCGCTGATCCTCGCGCACGCGCGCACGCTGCTGTACTCCTCGCCGGAGGGGAAGACGGCGTACGAGCACCTTGACCTGTACGACCCGGAGCGCATCATCGAGGCGGCCGGCAGGACGCTCGACCTGGAGCAGCCGGTCGCGTTGATCCTGAGCGGCATCCTCGGCCATGTCGACGGCTACGACCGCGCCCGGGACCTGGTCCGCGCGTTCCTCGCGGGGCTCCCCTCGGGCAGCTACCTGTCCCTCAACGAGGGCTCGCGGGGCACGGACCCGGCGTACGAGCACGCGCAGGACGGCTACAACGAGACCGGCGCGGTCCCGTACTTCCTGCGCCCCATCTCCGAGATCGAGGGCTACTTCGAGGGGCTGGAGCTCGTGGAGCCGGGAGTCGTCTCCGTACCGCTGTGGCGCCCCGAGCCCGGCGCGGACACGACGCCGATCGGGCAGCACGGGGGGCTCGGCCGCAAGCCGTAACGCCTCAACTCCAGGTACAGGAAGCCCCCGTGAGTCACGTCCTCACGGGGGCTTCCCTCAATCCGCCCGCCCCAGGTGAAAGTTGAGAAGACGATCACGAGGCAGGACGCTCACGAGGAACCTCAGGGGTTCAGCAGCAGCACATCCGTACGGGACTTCGCGGCGGCGTAACGCTTCGCGACGTCCTGCCAGTTGACGACCGCCCACATCGCGTCGATGAAGTCGACCTTCTGGTTCTTGTACTGGAGGTAGAAGGCGTGCTCCCAGGCGTCGAAGACGAGGATCGGCGTGGAGCCCTGGCCGACGTTGCCCTGGTGGTCGTAGACCTGCTCGACGATCAGGTGCCCGCTGAGCGGCTCGTAGGCGAGGACGCCCCAGCCGGAACCCTGCGTCGTGGCGGCGGCCTTGGTGAGCTGCGCCTTGAACCCGGCGAAGGAGCCGAAGGACTCGGTGATGGCGTCGGCCAACTCCCCGACCCCGTCGGCCGCGAGGGGCTCGCCGCCGCCGTCGCCGGTCATGTTGTGCCAGTAGATGGAGTGCAGGATGTGCCCGGAGAGATGGAACGCGAGGTTCTTCTCCAGCCCGTTGACCGCTCCCCACACCTCCTTGTCCCGCGCCTCCGCGAGCTGCTCCAGCGTGTCGTTGGCGCCCTTCACGTACGCCGCGTGGTGCTTGTCGTGGTGCAGCTCGATGATCTCGGGGCTGATGACGGGGGCCAACGCGGAGTAGTCGTACGGGAGTTCAGGCAGCGTGTAGACGGGCATGGGGGTCCTCTCAGAACCTTTCCTGCGCACTGTTTCTTATTGCGACCAGTATGCAATTAGAGATTAGCAGCAGGAGCCCCGCCCGTCAGCGAGCCCCGCCCGTCAGCCCTTCCTCGCCCGCTGCCACCCGTACCCCGCCCCCGCCAGCACCACCGTCATCGCCCCCGTCCACACCAACTGCGTCCGCGTATCCCCCTCCCGGGCCATCAGCACGAACACCGCCACCATCCCCGCCAGCGCGACCCACGTCAGCCACGGGAACGCCCACATCCGCACGACGAGCCGCTCCGGCTCCGTACGCCCGCGCAGCAGCAGCTGGGACACGGCGATGAAGATCCACACGACGAGGATGACCGCGCCGATCATGTTCAGCAGCCACATGAAGACGTCGTCGGGCCGCCAGTACGACAGCAGCACGCACCCGAACCCGACGACCGACGAGACGAGGACGGCGACCCGCGGCACCCCGCCGGACACGGTGCCCAGAGCCTTCGGCGCCTGCCCGCGCTCCACCAGCGAGTACGCCATGCGCGAGGCGCCGTAGATGTTCGCGTTCATCGCGGAGAGCAGGGCGACGAGGACGATGACGTTCATGAGCTGACCGGCGCCCGGGATGCCGAGGTGGTCGAGGGCGGCGACGTACGGGCCCTTCTCCGTGACCTCCTTCGAGTCCCAGGGGACCAGCGTCACGATGACGGCCATCGAGCCGACGTAGAAGAGGGCGATGCGCCACATCGCCGTACGGACCGCGCTCGCCACGCCCCGGACGGGGTCCTCGGACTCGGCCGCCGCGATCGTGACGGTCTCCAGACCGCCGTACGCGAAGACCGTCGCGAGCAGGCCGATCACGAAGCCCTCGCCGCCGTTGGGGACGAGGTCGGTGAGGTTGGCGGTGCCCGGCGCGTCCGTGCCGGGCAGCAGCCCCGCGATGGCCAGCACGCCGAGGACCAGGAACAGGGAGATCGCCCCGACCTTCAGCGCCGCGAACCAGAACTCGAACTCGCCGAAGTTCTTCACGGCCGCGAGGTTCATCCCGCAGAACACGACCATGAACAGGGCGACCCACATCCACTCCGGCGTCCCCGGCAGCCACCCCGTCACGATCTTCGCGGCGCCGATGCCCTCAAGCCCGACGACCGTGCAGAGCAGGATCCAGAACGCCCACCCGACCGTGAACCCGGCCCACGGCCCGATCGCGCGCTCGGCGTGCGAGGAGAACGACCCCGACGACGGGTACGCCGCCGACATCTCGCCCAGCATCCGCATCACCAGCATCACGAGGGCGCCGGACAGGGCGTAGGCGAGGACGATCGAGGGACCGGCGGCGGCGATGCCGGAACCGGAGCCGACGAACAGGCCGGCGCCGATGACCCCGCCCAGGGCGATCATCGACAGGTGGCGCTGTTTGAGGGCGTGCGTGAGACCGGGCGCGGTCGCGGGGGTCTCGGAAGTGGTGCGTATGGGCATGGGCGCGGCTCGTCCAATGCGGTAGGTGGGCAAAGGGTTCCACCCTACCGACGCCGGTCACGTTCCCTCCGTGACCGGAATCACGTGTGGGGGAGCGGTTTGTGTAGAGCCCACCAATGCGCTGACCTGCCGTTTGTCGACGCCTGACGGTTCGCGGCCCAAGGAGTCTGGGATAGCGTCCTTAGGTCCCCCTTATCCACCGTCCCCGCGGAGTCCTTGTATGAGCACCCTCGCCGCAACGTCCGCCCCCGGGCGGGTCCTCGCCGATCTCCTCCCTGCCGGCCGCGTCCGCGACGCCGCGCTCGTCGTGGGCGGTGCCGCCCTCACCGGCCTCGCCGCCCAGCTCGCGGTCCCGGTCCCCGGCTCCCCCGTCCCGGTCACCGGCCAGACCTTCGCCGCGCTGCTCGTCGGTACGTCGCTGGGCGCGGGCCGCGGCTTCCTCGCGCTCGCCCTGTACGCCGTCGCCGGGGTCGCTGGCGTCCCGTGGTTCGCCGAGGGCGCGTCCGGCGCGGGCATGGTGTCCTTCGGCTACGTCCTCGGCCTGCTGCTGGCGTCCACGGCCGTCGGCGCGCTGGCCCGCCGGGGCGCGGATCGCACCGTGTGGCGCATGGCCGGCGCGGTCGTGCTGGGCGAGGCCCTGATCTACGCGATCGGCGTCCCGTACCTCGCGTACGCCGCGGACCTGTCGGCGTCCCAGGCGGTTGCCGCGGGCCTGACCCCGTACCTCCTCGGCGACGCGCTCAAGGCGGCGCTGGCGATGGGGCTGGTGCCGGGGGTCTGGAAGCTGCTCGAACGACGGTAGTTGGTCGGCTGCGGGCCGGTGGGGGTTGTTCGCGCAGTTCCCCGCGCCCCTAAAAAAGACCGACGGTTGCCCGGGCTTTAGAGGCTCGCGAGATCGCTCTCGCGAGCCTCTTCGGCGTTTCTCCTACCGGAGTTTCCCCTCGCGGCGGCGGTGCGACCACCAGATGCCCGCTGCCCCCGCCGTCAGGAGCGCCGCTCCCGTCGCCCCCAGCGGGAGCAACTCGTCTGCCGGGCCCGTGTTGGGGAGTTGGTCCGCGCCCGGTGTCACCGGCTTGTTGTCCGTGCCCAGGAGGAGCGGGGTCGCGGGGGCGTTGGGGGCGGGGTTGGAGGAGCCGAAGGGGACCGGGCCCTGCTGCCAGTACGTCTTTTTGCCGTCCGCCGACTGGACGGGAAGGCAGATCTTGCCCTGCTTCTTGAGGTCGTAGGTGGCATCGACTTTGTACGACTTCGTCGCGCCCGCCGCCAAGGTGTCGATCGGGCAATTGAAACCGCTGTTCGAGCCCTCCGGGAGGTTTTCTTTCGGGAGCTGCGTACAGCCTTCCACGCCGTTGATCGAAAGGCCCTCGAAACCGACGACCAGGAGCCTGATCCGGCCGCTCTCCT
Organism: Streptomyces niveiscabiei; assembly: GCF_033794345.1. NCBI lineage: Bacteria > Bacillati > Actinomycetota > Actinomycetes > Kitasatosporales > Streptomycetaceae > Streptomyces > Streptomyces niveiscabiei. The sequence continues at coordinate 76,901 of NZ_JARAYJ010000026.1, read as the reverse complement.
TCGTGCCCTCGTTTTTCACGGTCGCGGTGAGAGTGGTTTTGCTGGTGCTGTTGTCGACCGAGATGCGCTCGGGAAGTGTCGTGGTCGGTTTGACGCCGGCCGGCGCGGGATCGACCGCCTTGCCGCCCTTGCCACTGCCGGGCCCCTCGTCCGCGCCCGCCTGCGGCGCCAGGACCAGCACCGCGACCAGCCCGGCCGCGACGGCCGCACCGGCGGCAGCCCTACCGTGTCGAGAACTCATGTCCGTCCCCCTCTTTCGCTCCCCCTGATACCGCACCTGAATTCGCGGTACTTGAAGAGGTACCACAAGATTTCCCGCCACTATGCTGGTACGGCCTGAAGTGTGACCATTGTGTTTCCGGTGGTACGGCCGGTGAAAGGGAGCAGTGGATTGCCGAGGAACAGCAGCAGCGGCGGTGTTCCCGGGCTTTTGGTGGCCGGGCGATATCGGTTGGCCGTCAGTATCGGGCAGGGGGGAATGGGGCGGGTGTGGCGGGCCGCCGACGAAATGCTGGACCGCCTGGTCGCGGTCAAGGAAATACGCATCGACGGCACGGACGCGGAGGACACCAGGACCCGCCGCGAACGCACCCTGCGCGAGGCCCGCGCGACCGCCCGCATCGACCACCCCAACGTGGTCCGCGTCTACGACGTCGTCGACGAGGGCGAACTCCTGTGGATCGTCATGGAGTTGGTCCAGGGCCGCTCCCTGGAGCGGATCACCGTCGAGGACGGCCCCCTCGGCCCCGTCGCCGCCGCCGGGGTCGGCCTCGGACTCGTCGCCGCGCTCCGGCGGGTCCACGCGCGAGGAGTCCTGCACCGGGACATCAAACCCGGGAACGTCCTGGTCGAGGGTGACGGCGACCGGGTCGTCCTCACCGACTTCGGCATCGCCGCGATCCAGGACGCCAAGGCGCTCACCATGGTCGGCATGCTCGTCGGCTCCCCCGACTACATGGCCCCCGAGCGCGTCTCCGGCCGCCCCCAGGGCCCGCCGTCCGACATCTGGTCGGTGGGAGCGACCCTGTGCGCGGCACTCGCCGGCCACTCCCCGTTCGCCCGCGACACGACGATGGCGACGCTGCACGCGGTCCTGTACGAGGAGCCTCGACTCCCCGACAGCGCGGGCGAGTTGGCCGGAGTGCTGGGGCGGCTCCTGGAGAAGGAGCCCGAAGCGCGGCCGGACCTCGCCGAGTTGGAGACGGAACTGCGCAGGGTGGCGTTCCCGGAACCGACGCCGACGGTACGGGTGGGGTTCGGGGAGGCGCCGCAAGCAACACAGGCGCCGCCGGTGACGCAGATACCGCAAGCGGCACAGACCCCGCAGCCGACCCCGCTGCCCTACGCCTCACAGGCCACCCAACCCGACCCCGCCCAGGCCCAGTTGCCACCCCCACCCCCACCCGACCTCACCACCACCCCGCTGCCCCGTCCCCCCAGGACTCCGCCCTCCCCCTTCGCCACGCCGCCCACCACCCCCCGAGAACCGCCCCGCCACCGCCGTACAACCGCCCTCGCCGCGGCCGGAGTCGCCGCGGTGGCCGCGATCATCGTCACCGCCGTCCTCCTCACCTCAGGCGGCGACCCCGACCGCGAGGCGACCGGCACGACCACGACCCCCGCCCCCACGCCCACGGTCGAGGGCACCGCCCGCCCCCGCACCCCGCCCCCCGGCACCCACGAGGAAGCCGGCGGCTACGCCTGGAAGACCCCCGCCGGCTGGCGGCGGGACGTGAAGACCGGCGCCGAGGTCCACTACACGTCCCCCGACGGCACCCAGGAACTCCTCGCCAAGTCGGCTCTCGCGCGAGGCACGTTGATCGACTCGTGGCGCAAGTCCGAGCTGGACGCGCACCGTGGCCAGAACTACCGCAAACTCCGCCTGGAGGAGACGGAGTTCAGAGGCAACCCGGCGGTCGTGTGGGAGTACACGTTCACGCTGAAGGGCACCCCCTGGCACGCCCGGCTGCTCGGGTTCGACCAGGACGGGAAGTCGTTCCAGGTCAACACGTGGTACCAGCCGGGCGTGGAGGAGAGTGCCCTCAAGGTCTACGAGGAGGTGAAGGAGAGCTTCACCGTGCTGTGACGCCGTCCCGCGCCCGCAGCCGCGACTTCACGACGGCCACGGCGAGGACACCGGCCGCGACGAGCAGCGACAACAGCACGGTCGTCCGGCCGTCGTGCTCCGTGTCGGTCAGCATGTAACCGAGCACGAACACGATCAACCCGGCCGTCGCCCACGTCAGATACGGGTACAGCCACATCTTCACGACGAGCTTCTCCGGCGCCTCCGCCTGGATGATCTTCCGCATCCGCAGCTGCGAGAAGCAGATGACGAGCCACACGAACAGGGCGACCGCACCGGAGGAGTTGACCAGGAAGAGGAACACCGAGTCCGGGTACGCGTAGTTGAAGAACACCGCGACGAACCCGAACACCACGGACGACAGGATCGCCGCCAGCGGCACACCCCGCGAAGTGGTCCGCGCGAACGACTTCGGCGCGTCCCCGCGCTGGCCGAGCGAGAACGCCATCCTGGACGCCGTGTACAGACCGGAGTTGAGACACGACAGCACCGACGTCAGCACGATGAAGTTCATGATCTGCCCGGCGTGCGCGATCCCGAGCGAGTCCAGCGCGGCGACGTACGAACCCTCGTCCTTGATCGACGGGTCGTTCCACGGCAGCAGCGTGACCACCACGAAGATCGACCCCAGGTAGAACACCGCGATCCGCCAGATCACACTGTTCGTCGCCTTCGTCACCGCCTGCCGCGGGTTCTCCGACTCACCCGCCGCCAGCGTCGGGATCTCGCTCCCCATGAACGAGAAGACGACGAGCAGGACGCCGGTGAGGATCGCGCCGGCGCCGTTCGGCAGGAAGCCGCCGTGGTCCGTGAGGTTCCCGAGCCCCGCCTTGTCGCTCTCCACACCCGGCAGCACCCCGAACACCGCGAGCCCGCCGACCACGATGAACGCGCCGATCGCCACGACCTTGATCCCGGCGAACCAGAACTCGAACTCGCCGTACGAGCCGACCGACACCAGGTTCGTGGCGGTCAGCACGACCATCACGATCAGCGCCCAGCCCCACTGCGGCACGGCCGGGATCCACGACTCCAGGATCTTCGCCCCGGCCGTCGCCTCCACCGCCAGCACCACGACCCAGAAGAACCAGTACAGCCAGCCGATCGTGAACCCCGCCCACGGGCCGAGCGCGCGGTCCGCGTGCGCCGAGAACGAGCCCGACGTCGGGTTCGCCACGGACATCTCGCCCAGCATCCGCATCACCAGCACCACGAGCGTGCCGACGAGCGCGTACGACAGGAGGATGCCGGGCCCCGCGGTCGCGATGCCGGTGCTCGACCCGACGAACAGACCGGCGCCGATCACCCCGCCGATCGCGATCATCGACAGGTGCCGGTTCTTCAGTCCCGCCTGGAGGCCGGGGCCGGGTTCCTGGGGGTTCTCGGGAGCCTTGGAGAGAGTCGGGGGAGAAGTCATCGGGGACGTCCTTCGCGCGGCGTGGGGGAGAGGGGAGGGGTGCGAGTGCTGGCGGCCAGTGAAACGGAGGTGAAGCTGTCCGTGTACCTGCCATTAAGGATCGGCGACGACTGTGATCTGGACGTTTCGTCGAACTACCGATGCGCGCCGCCCGGCGCACACCCCTGACTCTCCCCGGCAACCCGCATGTCACACTCGTCCCATGCGCGTGTACCTAGGCTCCGACCATGCCGGCTTCGAACTCAAGAACCACCTCGTCGACTGGCTCAAGGCAGCCGGCCACGACCCCGTCGACTGCGGCCCCCACATCTACGACGCCCAGGACGACTACCCCCCCTTCTGCCTCCGCGCCGCCGAACGCACCGCGTCCGACCCCGACTCCCTCGGCATCGTCATCGGCGGCTCCGGCAACGGCGAACAGATCGCCGCGAACAAGGTCAAGGGCGTCCGGGCGGCCCTGGCCTGGAGCGAGGAAACAGCCTCCCTGGGCCGCCAGCACAACAACGCCAACGTCATCGCGGTGGGCGCCCGCATGCACACCCAGGACGAGGCCGCCAAGTTCATCGAAACCTTCCTCGCGACCCCTTTCTCCGGTGACGAACGCCACATCCGCCGCATCGACATGCTGAGCGCGTACGAAACGACGGGCGACCTCCCGGAGATCCCCGCACACCACCCGCAGCAGTAGAGGGAGCAGGGGGCCGGACGGCCCCCTCTCAAGGCCGGCCCGCACATTTCGGCCTGTCCGGCGATTGAGGACGCCCCTTCGAAGGATGAGAGGAAGCACTGTGCCGGAAGGCCACACGATCCACCGCCTGGCACAGGACTACGCGGCCCGCTTCCAGGACACCGCCCCCGAAGTGACCAGCCCCCAGGGCAAGTTCTCGGACTCCGCGGCCCTCCTCACCCGAACGGAACTCACCTCCACCGAGGCCCACGGCAAACACCTCTTCCTGGCCTTCGGCGACACGGCCTGGATCCACATCCACCTGGGCCTCTTCGGCAAGGTCACCTTCGGCGACACCCCCGCGCCCCCGCCCACGGACACGACCCGCCTCCGCCTGACGAACAAGACGACGTACGTGGACCTGAAAGGCCCGACGACCTGCGCCTTGATCACCCCGGAGGAGAAGCGGGCGATACACGACCGCCTCGGCCCGGACCCCCTGAGGGACGACGCGACCCCGGAATCGGCGTACGCCAGAATCCACCGCAGCCGCACGACGATCGCCGCCCTCCTCCTGGACCAGAAGATCATCGCGGGAGTCGGAAACGTGTACCGCGCGGAAGTCCTGTTCCGGCACAACATCGACCCGTACCGCCAGGGCAGGCACATCACGGAGCCGGAGTGGACCGGCATCTGGACGGACCTGGTGGACCTGATGCGGGAGGGCGTGAAGAACAACCGCATCGACACGGTCCGCCCGCAGCACACCCCGGAGGCGATGAACCGCCCCCCGAGGGTGGACGACCACGGCGGCGAGGTCTACGTGTACCGCCGCACGAACCAGCCCTGCCACCTCTGCGGCACGACGATCCGCACAGCCGACCTCGCGAACCGCAACCTCTTCTGGTGCCCGACCTGCCAAACCGCGTGATCACCCCGAACCACCCCAACCCGGGACGACCGATCGAATTCCGCCCTCCCCGCACACGAACCGCTCCCCATGAAGTTCACTGGGAGGCCGAACCTCGGACGGGGGACAAGTGGGACCTCCCGTGCCAAGCGGCGGGTTGGATGGATAGGGTCCCGAACTAATGGCAGCAGGACGACAGCGGCGCGCGGAAGCCGAGACGTTCACGGCCCGGTTGCGGCATCTGATGCACCGGGTCCGCACCGGCCTGCGCAGAAGCGCGGTGGACTACTTCCGCGGCGACGGCTCGGACTGGATAGCGCTGGCCGGCCTCCTCCTCACCGTCCCGGTCATCATGATGGCGACGCTGGCGAACTCGGTGTGGTTCTCCCCGGCGGCCCTGGTCCTCCCGATCGTGGCCGGCGGCCTCCTGCTGCGCCCCTCCAGCCTGCTGGCCCTGTACGCGGCGGCGGCGACGGCCCTGATCATCGAGTCGGTCCAGCTGGGCCCGTACACGGAGGGCCCCTCCAGGGTGACCCCCGGCGTGGTCCTGGTGGTCGCGGCGTGCGGCTTCTTCGGCCTGCTGATCGCCCAGTTCCGCAGCCGGGTCGGCGTCCCGTGGCGCCGGGGCGGCACGATGCTGTTCGACCTGCGCGAACGCATCCGCGTCCAGAGCAAGCTCCCGAAGCTCCCGCCCGGCTGGCACCGCGAGATGGCGCTGCGCCCGGCGGGCGGCCAGTCGTTCTCCGGCGACTTCGTGGTCGCCGCGCGCACGAACGGCGGCCGGACGATGGAGGTCGTCCTCACGGACGTATCGGGCAAGGGCATGGACGCGGGCTCGCGGGCCCTCCTCCTGTCCGGCGCCTTCGGCGGCCTCCTCGGCTCGCTGCCCCCGCACGCCTTCCTCCCGGCCGCCAACGGCTACCTCCTGCGCCAGGACTGGGACGAGGGCTTCGCGACCTCCATCCACCTGGTCCTGGACCTCGACTCGGGCGACTACGAGCTGTACTCGGCGGGCCACCCGCCGGGCCTCCAGCTCAGCGCGGGCAGCGGACGCTGGGAGGAGAAGGCTGCGGAGGGCCCCCTCCTCGGCGTCTACGAGGGCGCCCAGTTCGACCCGGTGAAGGGCACCCTGCGCCCCGGCGACGTCCTGATGCTCTTCACGGACGGCCTGGTGGAGACCTCCGACCGCGACATCGTCGAGGGCATAGACCGCTTGACGGGCGAGGCCGACCGCTACGTCGCGGGCGGCTTCCAGGGCGCCGCCTGGCACCTCATCGAAGCGGTCGCGAAGGACGTCAACGACGACCGGGCCCTCCTCCTCGTCTGCCGCGAGGGCCCCACGGCATCGTCGGCCCGCTTCTGAGACGAGGCCGCGCCCCGGCCCGGAAGGACACCCCATGACCAGGCCGCCCACCGGCCTCCCCGACCCCCGCCACCCCGTCTGGTACTTCCCCGTCACCGCCCCCACCGGCGAGACCGCCGGCTACGCCTGGGCCGACCACACCCGCGCCGAGACCGGCTGGCTCCACCGCCGCGCCCACAGCACCGCCGTCCACGACCTCGCCGAGGAGTGGGCCAAGAAGCTGTACGAGGCCGGCGAGCGCCCCGGCGTCCAACCGCTGCTCCTGCTCGCCGGGTTGAGCCGCGAACCCGGCGCGGGCGAGGTCCTGGGCGCGAGCGGCATGGACGTCGTGCACCGCCTCGCCCACCGCGTCGAGGACTCCGACGATCACCGCCTCCTCGCCGAACTGAGCCCCCGAGGGGCCGACGAGTGGCGGGAGTTGAGAGAGGCGTACGAGGCGCTCACGGACGCGGACCGGAAGGTGGAGTGGGGCGGCGGGGAGAGATCGGAGAGCGGCGCGATCCAGGTCCCGTACCCGAAGTACAGCGCGCCCCTGTGGCGTGTGGTCGCCGCCCTGTACGAACTCGGCGCGGTCACCCCGGAACACCGCTGGACGGAGTGGCCCTGGCCCGAACTCCCCGCCGGCGGACGGCTCCTGCCCGCCGACGCCGTACGCGCCGCGACCGCGCTGCTGCGGGCCGAGCGGATGTCCGAGGGCGGAATCGACAAGGCCGCACAGAACGGACTCTTCGACGCGATCGTCGTCTCGCTGCTCACCTGTTCGCCACCAGTTGGTGGGCAACACCCCGCATGACATGCGCCTGTTGGTGGCACGATGGTCTCGGGAGAGCGAACCGACCTAGGGCGTGTGATCAGTCATGGCCATTTCTCTGTCAGTGGTGCTGCTGTTGGCGATCGTCCTGGTGGTCATGATCCGTAGCGGCAGCATCAAGGGCGGCCCGGCGGTCGTCGCCGTCCTCTTCGGCTTCTTCCTCGCCTCGACCGGCCTCGCGCCGACGATAAACGACCTCATGAACTCGATCACGAAGGCGATCGCCGACATCAACTTCTGACATGACGAGAGCCGGGCCGGAGGATCAACCTCCGGCCCGGCTCGGGTCGTTCACAGAGCGGGCGACGGGAATCGAACCCGCGTAGCCAGTTTGGAAGACTGGGGCTCTACCATTGAGCTACGCCCGCACACAATGCGCCGCAGGTCAGAGAAGCCCGCGACACAGGAGCATCGTAGCGGCTGATCCCCCTTTGCCGCACACCCCTTCCGCCGCCCCGGGCTGATGCGCCCGTGCGCCCGCGGAATGCGGCGGCCGGACCGCGTCCGGGCATGTACCCTACGTGTCGCACCAGCACGGGGTATGGCGCAGCTTGGTAGCGCGTCCGCTTTGGGAGCGGAAGGCCGTGGGTTCAAATCCCGCTACCCCGACCACCTTCGCGATCACCGCGGTGATCGGCTTTGGGGGGCCTCGGCGGCTGCGGTTACTATGCAGGCTGCACGCCCGTGTCTCTCACTCTCTGGAAGTCTCCGGGCGGCGATCGGCCGGACCAATCGAGGTCCCGGCGGAAACCAAGAAGTCAGCCCCCAAGGAGACCGAACCGTGAAGAGCGCCGTGGAGACCCTGAACCCGACTCGGGTTCGGCTCAGCATCGAGGTGCCCTTCGAGGAGCTCAAGGACAGCCTCGACGCGGCGTACAAGAAGATCAACCAGCAGGTCACGGTCAAGGGCTTCCGCAAGGGCAAGATCCCGGCCCGGGTCATCGACCAGCGCTTCGGCCGCGGTGCGGTGCTGGAGGAGGCCGTCAACGACGCCCTCCCGAGGTTCTACACCGACGCCGTGAACGAGGCCGAGCTGAGCGTCCTGGGCCAGCCCGAGGTCGACATCACGGAGCTGAAGGACGGCGAGACGCTGAACTTCACCGCCGAGGTCGACGTCCGCCCCGCCCTCGAACTCCCCGAGGACTTCTCCTCCATCGAGGTCGAGGTCGACGCGGTCGAGGTCACCGACGAGGACGTCGAGAAGTCCGTCGAGCAGCTCCGTGAGCGCTTCGCCTCCACCTCCCCGGTCGAGCGCGCCGCCGAGGACGGCGACGTCGTCACCGTCGACCTGGAGGCCAAGGTCGACGGCGAGGTGCTGGAGGACGGCATCGCCAACGGCGTCTCCTACACCATCGGCTCCGGCGAGCTGCTGGAAGGCATCGACGACGCCGTCAAGGGCCTGGAGGCCGGTGGCGAGGCCACCTTCACCTCCGAGCTGAAGGGCGGCACCGGCGCGGGCAAGGAGGCCGAGGTCACCGTCAAGGTCACCCAGGTCGCCGCCCGTGAACTCCCCGAGCTGGACGACGAGTTCGCGCAGCTCGCCTCCGAGTTCGACACGCTGGAGGAGCTGAAGGCGGACAGCCGCAAGCGCCTGGAGAACATGAAGCAGTACGACCAGGCCACGCAGGCCCAGGAGCGCGTCCTGGAGAAGCTCCTCGACATCGTCGAGGTGCCGGTGCCCGAGAAGCTCCTCGAAGAGGAGATCAACACCCGCAAGCACAACCTGGAGCACCACCAGCTGCCCCAGATGGGCCTCGAACTCGACAAGTACCTGGAGCTCCAGGGCAAGACCGCCGAGGAGTTCGACACCGAGACCCGTGACGCCGCGGTCAAGGGCATCAAGACCCAGTTCGTCCTCGACGAGCTGACCAAGCGCGAGAAGCTCTCCGTGAACCAGGAGGAGCTGACCGAGCACCTCATGCGCCGCGCGGCTTCCTCCGGCATGTCCCCCGACCAGTTCGCGCAGGCCGTCGTCGAGGGCAACCAGGTCCAGCTGCTCGTCGGCGAGGTCGCCCGCGGCAAGGCCCTGGCCCTGGTCGTCGAGTCCGCCACGGTGAAGGACACCAACGGCGAGGTCATCGACCTCGACGACGAGGACGAGGACGACGCCGAGGCCGCTTCCGAGGAAGCGTCCGAGGAGAAGGCCGACGCCTGAGCGGTAGCAGACTGACGACGGGCCCCGGGTTCTTCCGAACCCGGGGCCTGTTCGTTCGTTTCCGGTCTTCGTCGGGGCGCGGGTCTACGCCCCCGGCGAACACCAACCTTTGCGGGATTCCCCGAACGGACCCGCGCGTTAGGGTCCATGGATAGAGGGCCTGCGTTATCGGCTGGACAGCCGAAGGCCCCCGCAGGGAAACGTGAGACGGCCCGGCGCCGTCGTAAGACGAGCAGGTGGATACGTGACGAATCTGATGCCCTCCGCCGCAGGCGAGCCGTCTATCGGCGGTGGACTCGGCGACCATGTCTACAACCGTCTGCTCAACGAGCGGATCATCTTCCTCGGCCAGCCGGTGGACGACGACATCGCGAACCGGATCACCGCGCAGCTGCTGTTGCTGGCCGCCGCGGACCCCGCCAAGGACATCAACCTCTACATCAACAGCCCCGGCGGCTCCATCACGGCCGGCATGGCGATCTACGACACGATGCAGTTCATCAAGAACGACGTCGTGACGATCGCGATGGGCCTCGCCGCCTCCATGGGACAGTTCCTCCTCAGCGCGGGCACCCCGGGCAAGCGCTTCGCGCTCCCGAACGCCGAGATCCTGATCCACCAGCCGTCCGCCGGCCTCGCCGGTTCGGCCTCGGACATCAAGATCCACGCCGAGCGCCTCCTCCACACGAAGAAGCGCATGGCCGAGCTGACGTCCCTCCACACCGGCCAGTCCGTCGAGCAGATCACCCGCGACTCCGACCGTGACCGCTGGTTCGACGCCCACGAGGCCAAGGAGTACGGCCTCATCGACGACGTCATCGCCACAGCCGCCGGCATGCCGGGCGGCGGCGGCACCGGGGCGTAGCCCTCCGGGGGTCACCCAGGGAGACGGGACTTGACGGGGCCGGGTTCGACAGAGCCGGCGCCCCCACCCGGGCCCTGCGAGGTCCCCCCGGGACCGGTCCGAAGGGGTCCGAATCCCCACGGCGCCGGACTCGGAGGCCGACGAGCCCTGGACCCGCAAGGCTCGCGGCCCGCAGGAGCCGGCCCGGAACCTCGTGGCCGAGCCGGACGGCTCGGAATCCTCGGGGGACCGGACGGGTTCGGAACTCCAGGCCGGAACGGAACCTCGGAGGGACCGAACCGGACGGGTCCGGGACTCGCGAGGGGACAGGTCCGGATGGTTCGGAACCTCAGGGGACCGGGGCCCGAAGGGCTCGGGAGCCTGCGGTGGGCAGCTGGAAGGGCCGCCCCCGGAAGGGACCGGCCGGACGGCTCCGGAACCCGTGAGGGAACGCCCCGCGCGGACCCACCCCTGGGACGGGCCCCGCGAGGCGGCTCCGGCCCGAGGCCCCGCAGGACCCCGAAGTCCCGCAGAGCCCGCTGGAGCCCCGCGAGGGCCCCGGCGGGTCACAGGAAGCCCGGCAGAGCCTCCCGAGGGCTCCGGAGGGCCGCAGGACCCGCGAGGGCCCCGTGACCCCGAGGGCCCGCCGGACCGGTCAGGGCCCGAGAGGATCCGGCGAGTCCGTCGGCCCGGGGGACCCGGCAGGAACCCGGCGAGCCCCCAGGGCCCCGCAGGGAACCGCCGGACCGCCAGGGCCCCGCGAGTCCGTCAGGACCCGCGGGCACCCGCCCGTGAAGCCCCGCAGGGCCCCGCCCCGCCCCGACCCCCGACCACGCCCGTCCGCCCCACCACCAGCCACCGCCCAGCACAGCCTTCTCAGGAGACACCGTGAACAGCTTTCCCGGCAGCGGACTGCACGAGAGCGCCCAGGCCGAGTACACCGGCCCGAAGGCCGAGTCCCGCTATGTGATCCCGCGCTTCGTCGAGCGCACCTCGCAGGGCATCCGCGAGTACGACCCGTACGCGAAGCTCTTCGAGGAGCGGGTCATCTTCCTCGGCGTCCAGATCGACGACGCGTCCGCCAACGACGTCATGGCGCAGCTGCTGTGCCTGGAGTCGATGGACCCGGACCGGGACATCTCGGTCTACATCAACAGCCCCGGCGGCTCGTTCACCGCGCTGACCGCGATCTACGACACCATGCAGTTCGTGAAGCCGGACATCCAGACGGTCTGCATGGGCCAGGCGGCCTCCGCCGCGGCGATCCTGCTGGCCGCCGGCACCCCCGGCAAGCGCATGGCCCTGCCGAACGCCCGCGTCCTGATCCACCAGCCCTACAGCGAGACGGGCCGGGGCCAGGTCTCGGACCTGGAGATCGCGGCCAACGAGATCCTGCGCATGCGCGGCCAGCTGGAGGACATGCTGGCCAAGCACTCGACCACGCCGATCGAGAAGATCCGCGAGGACATCGAGCGCGACAAGATCCTGACCGCCGAGGACGCGCTCGCGTACGGCCTGGTCGACCAGATCATCTCCACCCGGAAGATGAACAACGCGTCCATCCGTTGACGCGCGGGCGAATCCGTCTGCCGCCCCTTGGCACGGTTTGACACGGTCCACGTCAAAGTGAACCGTGCCAAGGGGGACCCGAACGGGGGGTCAGGCAAGGTACCGTCGACATAAGGCAGCACCAGGAGCCGCTGGACTCGTAAGCGTCCAGGCGTCTCCCATGGCGAAGGGGAAGCACACCGTGGCACGCATCGGTGACGGCGGCGATCTGCTCAAGTGCTCGTTCTGCGGCAAGAGCCAGAAGCAGGTCAAGAAGCTCATCGCAGGGCCTGGTGTGTACATCTGCGACGAGTGCATCGATCTCTGCAACGAGATCATCGAGGAGGAGCTCGCGGAGACGAGCGAGGTGCGCTGGGAGGAACTCCCCAAGCCCCGCGAGATCTACGAGTTCCTGGAGGGGTACGTCGTCGGCCAGGAGGCCGCGAAGAAGGCCCTCTCGGTAGCGGTGTACAACCACTACAAGCGCGTCCAGGCCGGTGAGAACGGCGGCGGCCAGAGCCGCGAGGACGCCATCGAGCTCGCGAAGTCCAACATCCTCCTGCTCGGCCCCACCGGCTCGGGCAAGACGCTCCTCGCCCAGACCCTCGCGCGCATGCTGAACGTCCCGTTCGCCATCGCCGACGCGACGGCGCTGACCGAGGCCGGGTACGTCGGCGAGGACGTCGAGAACATCCTGCTGAAGCTGATCCAGGCGGCCGACTACGACGTCAAGAAGGCCGAGACGGGGATCATCTACATCGACGAGATCGACAAGGTCGCCCGCAAGAGCGAGAACCCGTCGATCACCCGTGACGTGAGCGGCGAGGGCGTCCAGCAGGCCCTGCTGAAGATCCTGGAGGGCACGACCGCGTCGGTGCCCCCGCAGGGCGGACGCAAACACCCGCACCAGGAGTTCATCCAGATCGACACGACGAACGTCCTGTTCATCGTGGGCGGCGCCTTCGCCGGACTGGAGAAGATCATCGAGGCCCGCGCGGGCGCCAAGGGCATCGGCTTCGGCGCGACGATCCGCTCCAAGCGCGAACTCCAGTCGAAGGACCAGTTCGAGGAGGTCATGCCGGAGGACCTCGTCAAGTTCGGCATGATCCCCGAGTTCATCGGCCGCCTCCCCGTCATCACCTCGGTCCACAACCTGGACCGCGAGGCCCTCCTCCAGATCCTCATCGAGCCCCGCAACGCCCTGGTCAAGCAGTACCAGCGCCTCTTCGAACTCGACGGCGTGGAGCTGGACTTCGAGCGCGAGGCCCTCGAAGCCATCGCCGACCAGGCGATCCTGCGCCAGACCGGCGCCCGCGGCCTGCGCGCCATCATGGAGGAAGTCCTCCAGGGCGTGATGTACGAGGTCCCGTCCCGCAAGGACGTGGCACGGGTCGTCATCACCGCGGACGTCGTCCTCTCCAACGTCAACCCGACGCTGATCCCGAGGGATTCGCGCGGCGGCCGGGGGCCGGGGGAGCAGAAGTCCGCGTAGCACCCGGACAGTTACGTGGATGAGGGGCCCGGAATCGATTCCGGGCCCCTCATCCACGTACGGAACACCCTCAGAGCTTGACGCGAACTTCCTTGCGCAGCTTGCCGGTCATATCCACGGCGGTCGCCTTGTCGATGCTCTTCGTGTTGTCGCCGGGGGAGACCATGCCGACCGTGCTGTAGTCGGCCCAGACGCAGAACCAGTCCGTGGAGACCTTCTTCGTCAGGGCGTTGACGCTCGACGCGGCCTGGCACTTGGCGACCGCGCCGTCGATGTCGACCTGCTCCGGCTGCCCTTCGAGGGTCGTCTTGGAGGCGCCGCCGGACGACGTGCCGCCCGCCTCGATCTTCTTGTTGTTCGCGTCGATCTGCGCGGTGATCGCGAGGAAGTACTTGTCGAGGGTCGACTGGGGGTCGGCTATCTCGCCGTACCCGCCGAGCAGTGTCACCCCGCGCGCGGTCAACAGCTCGGCCCGGGACGGGAGATCGGCCGGGTCGGGGTTCTTCGGGTCGTAGTCGCCGAAGTCGGCCGTCGACCACTGCCCGAGGACCGCCTTGCCGCCCTTGACGCCGCTGGTCTGGAGGTACTTGACGGTCTCCGCGTCGGACGTCTCGCCGCCCTTGCCGACCCGCTTGTACTCGGAGACGACCGTCGCCGGGGTGTCGAGCCGGTGCGCGCCGTCGTTCTCCAGCCCGCCGCTGCCGCTCTCCCCCTGCGTCACGACGAACGCGCCGACCGCGAGGGCCACGACGACCGCGGCGACCCCGACGATCAGCCCGGCGCGCTTCTTCTTCCCGGCGGGGGCGGGAGGCTGCTGCATCGGCGGGGCGCCGTAGGGAGGCTGCTGCCCGTACGGCGCCTGCTGGCCGTAGGCCACCTGCCCCATCGGCTGCGTCGGCTGGCTGTAGGGGTTGGGCTGCGGCGGCACACCGCCGCCCTGGGGGTACCCGTAGCCGGGCTGCGGCTGACCGCCGTAGGGGCCAGGCTGGCCGTACGGACCGGACTGCTGCGGCGGACCGCCGTACGGACCCGGCTGGTTGTTGCTCATTCTGGGTACCCCTCCAGATGCTTTATGTGCTCCTGACATCCTGGCCCAGGCGCGGGGAACTCCTGGCATCGGGGTGCGTCCCGTTACAGAACAATCGAGTTCTGGACAGTCCCGCGACCCCTTTAAACTTGGCGCGTGACCGAGAACTCTCAGCAGCACACAGCGCCCACCACCGACCTGCCGACCCAGTACGCGCCGGCCGAGGTAGAGGGGCCGCTGTACGAGCGCTGGGTGGAGCGCGGTTACTTCGAGGCGCACGCCTCCAGCGAGAAGCCGCCGTACACGATCGTCATCCCCCCGCCGAACGTCACCGGCTCCCTGCACCTGGGCCACGCCTTCCAGCACACGCTGATGGACGCGCTCACCCGCCGCAAGCGCATGCAGGGCTTCGAGTCCCTGTGGCTGCCCGGCATGGACCACGCGGGCATCGCCACCCAGAACAAGGTCGAGCAGCAGCTCGCCGAGGAGGGCAAGTCCCGCCACGACCTCGGGCGCGAGGAGTTCACCGCGCGCGTGTGGCAGTGGAAGGACGAGTACGGCGGCAAGATCCTCGGCCAGATGCGCCGCCTCGGCGACGGCGTCGACTGGTCCCGCGAGCGCTTCACGATGGACGAGGGCCTCTCCAAGGCCGTCCAGACCATCTTCAAGCGCCTCTACGACGACGAGCTGATCTACCGCGCCGAGCGCATCATCAACTGGTGCCCGCGCTGTCTGACGGCCATCTCCGACATCGAGGTCGAGTACCAGGAGGACGCCGGCGAGCTGGTCTCCATCCGGTACGGCGAGGGCGAGGACAGCCTCGTCGTCGCCACGACCCGCGCGGAGACGATGCTCGGGGACACGGCCGTCGCCGTCCACCCCGACGACGAGCGGTACAAGCACCTCGTCGGCAAGCGGATCAAGCTCCCGCTGACCGACCGCACGATCCCGGTCGTCGCCGACACCCACGTCGACCCCGAGTTCGGCACCGGCGCCGTCAAGGTGACCCCGGCGCACGACCCGAACGACTTCGAGATCGGCCGCCGGCACGACCTGCCGAACATGACGATCATGGACGAGCGCGGCGTGATCACCGTCCACGGCCCCTTCCTCGGCCTCGACCGCTTCGAGGCGCGCTCCGCCGTCGTCGGCGCGCTCAAGGAGCAGGGGCGGATCGTCGCCGAGAAGCGGCCGTACATGCACTCCGTGGGCCACTGCTCGCGCTGCAAGACGACCGTCGAGCCCCGGCTGTCCATGCAGTGGTGGGTCAAGGTCGCGCCGCTCGCCAAGGCCGCCGGTGACGCCGTCCGGGACGGGCGGGTCGCCATCCACCCCGAGGACATGTCGAAGCGGTACTTCGACTGGGTCGACAACATGCACGACTGGTGCATCTCGCGCCAGCTGTGGTGGGGCCACCGCATCCCGATCTGGTACGGCCCCGAGGGCGAGGTCGTCTGCGTCGGACCCGACGAGCAGCCGCCCACGGGCGAGGGCTGGACCCAGGACGCCGACGTCCTCGACACCTGGTTCTCCTCCGGCCTGTGGCCCTTCTCCACCCTCGGCTGGCCCGAGAAGACGCCCGACCTGGAGAAGTTCTACTCGACCGACGTCCTGCTCACCGGCCACGACATCATCTTCTTCTGGGTCGCCCGGATGATGATGTTCGGCCTGTACGCCATGGACGGCGAGGCCCCCTTCAAGACCATCGCCCTGACCGGCCTCGTCCGCGACGAGTTCGGCAAGAAGATGTCCAAGTCCAACCCCAACGCCGTCGACCCCCTGGTCTGGATGGACAAGTACGGCTCCGACGCCGTCCGCTTCACCCTCGCCAAGGGCGCCAACCCCGGCGCGGACGTCCCGATCGGCGAGGACTGGGTCCAGGCGTCCCGCAACTTCACCAACAAGGTGTGGAACGCGACGCGCTTCGCCCTCATGAACGGCGCGACGGTCGAAGGCGAACTCCCGCCGGTCGAGCAGCTCTCGGCCACCGACCGCTGGATCCTCTCCCGCCTCAACAAGACGGTCGCCGAAGTCGACGCCTTCTACGACGACTTCCAGTTCGCCAAGCTCAGCGAGGCCCTCTACCACTTCGCGTGGGACGAGGTCTTCGACTGGTACGTCGAACTCTCCAAGCCCACGTTCTTCGCGGGCGGCGACCAGGCCAAGGTCTCGGCGCGCGTCCTGGGCGAGGTCCTGGACGTCATGCTGCGCATCCTGCACCCGGTGATCCCGTTCGTCACGGACACCCTGTGGACGACGCTGACGGGCGGCGAAACGCTGGTCACGGCTGCGTGGCCCGCTGACTCGGGCTTCCGAGACGACACGGCCGAGCAGGAGATCGCCCTCGTCCAGCAGGTCGTCACCGAGGTCCGCCGCTTCCGCAAGGACCAGGGCCTCAAGGACGGCCAGAAGGTCCCGGCCCGCCTCTCCCTGGACGGCACGCCCCTCGCGGCCCACGAGGCCGCCATCCGTCAGCTCCTCCGACTCCAGCCGGAGGGCGAGGAGTTCGCGGCAACGGCGACACTCCCCGTGGCCGGCGCGACGGTCGCCCTCGACCTCTCCGGCACGATCGACGTCGAGGCCGAGCGCAAGCGCCTCACGAAGGACTTGGGAGCGGCGGAGAAGGAGAAGTCCGAGGCCGAGAAGAAGCTCGGCAACGAGGCGTTCGTCGGCAAGGCCCCGGAGAACGTGGTCGAGAAGATCAAGACCCGCCTGACGAAGGCGGAGGCGGACATCGCGAGGATCACGACACAGCTGGAGAACTTGCCGAAGGCGTAGGCGATTCAGAGGGCCCCGGTGCTGTGGAGCACCGGGGCCTTTTTGATGCCGGGTGACTCGCGTTCTTTTAGGGGCGCGGGGCTGTGTCGATCTGCGGCTCCGCCGCGGGGCGCGACCAGCCACGACGCACGCCGCACCCGCCGTTCTCGCTGTACCCCCCACTCCTTGGGCGAACTGTCACACCCCCTCCGTAGACTGGACCCCGTGACACAAAGCGACCCGTTCGACGAGATCATCGCCGCCGAGACCGACCGAGACCCCGACCTCGCGGTCATCGAGGCGGGGAGCCGGACGTTGCGTACCCAGGGGGGCCAGCCGGAGGGTGACGACGTGCCGAGTCGCCCCGCCGACCCCGAGGTCGACAAGGCGCTGCGCGGCGTCGAGTCGGAGCTGGCGACCCGGTGGGGTGAGACCAAGCTGGAGCCGTCCGTGAAGAGGATCGCGGCGTTGATGGACGTCCTGGGGGAGCCCCAGAATTCGTATCCGTCGATCCACATCACCGGCACGAACGGCAAGACCTCCACCGCCCGCATGATCGAGTCGCTGCTCGGCGCGTTCGAGCTGCGGACGGGCCGGTACACCTCCCCGCACGTCCAGTCGATCACCGAGCGCATCAGCCTGGACGGCGCCCCCATGTCGGCGGAGCGGTTCGTCGAGACGTACGAGGACATCAAGCCGTACGTGGAGATGGTGGACGCGAAGGAGCAGTACCGCCTGTCCTTCTTCGAGGTGATGACGGGCATGGCGTACGCGGCGTTCGCGGACGCGCCGGTGGACGTCGCGGTCGTCGAGGTCGGCATGGGCGGCACGTGGGACGCGACGAACGTGATCGACGCGGACGTCGCGGTGATCACCCCCATCTCCCTGGACCACACGGACCGCCTCGGCTCGACCCCGGCGCAGATCGCGGGCGAGAAGGGCGGCGTCATCAAGCAGGACGCGACGGTGATCCTGGCCCAGCAGCCGGTGGACGCGGCGCAGGTCCTGCTGAAGCGCGCGGTCGAGGTGGACGCGACGGTCGCGCGCGAGGGCCTGGAGTTCGGCGTCGTGGAGCGGCAGGTCGCGGTGGGCGGCCAGCTGATGACGCTGCGCGGGCTCGGCGGCGAGTACCCCGAGGTCTTCGTCCCGCTGCACGGCGCGCACCAGGCGCACAACGCGGCGGTCGCCCTCGCGGCGGTGGAGGCGTTCTTCGGCGTCGGCGCTGCCCGCGCGGAGCCCCTCGACATCGAGGTCGTCCGCAAGGCGTTCGCGAAGGTCACGTCCCCCGGCCGCTTGGAGGTCGTGCGCCGCTCCCCGACGGTCGTCCTGGACGCCGCGCACAACCCGGCGGGCGCGCGCGTGACCGCGGACGCGATCAGCGAGGTCTTCGACTTCAGCAAGCTGATCGGCGTGGTCGGCGCGGCCGGCGACAAGGACGTACGGGGCCTGCTGGAGGCGTTCGAGCCGATCTTCGCGGAGATCGTGGTCACGCAGAACTCGACGGCGCGCGCGATGGACGCGGATACGCTCGCCGCTGTTGCCGTGGAGATTTTCGGCGAGGACAGGGTCCAGGTCGAGCCCCGTCTCCCCGACGCCCTGGAGGCCGCGATCACCCTGGCCGAGGAGGACGGCGAGTTCTCCGGCGCGGGCGTCCTGGTCACCGGTTCGGTCATCACGGTGGGCGAGGCCCGCCTGCTCCTGGGAAGGCGCTGAGGGATGCGCACGCTCTGTTCGTCGACGCTGATCGGCGAGTTCTTCCTGATCGGTTTCGCGGGCCTGGTCGCGATGAAGGACCCGGACCTGTCGATGGGCACGGTCTGGACGGTGTGCGGGACGCTGATGTTCCTGAGCGTCCTGCTGTGCGGCCTGGTCACCCGCCCGGGCGGCGTCGCCCTCGGCTGGGGGCTCCAGATCGCCCTGATCGTCTCGGGCGTCTTCGTCCCGCTGATGTTCTTCATGGGCGCGGTCTTCGCGGCCCTGTGGGGTGCGTCGGTCCACTACGGCCGCAAGGTCGACGAGGCGAGGGCGAGGTTCGCCGCGCAGGCGGCCTCCACTACACCTGACGCTGCGTGACGGCGGCCCCGACACGCCCTGTAGCCTCGTGACACCGCACATCAGCAGCGAAGGAGCCCTTCAGTGAGCCAGCGCACCCTCGTCCTCCTCAAGCCCGACGCCGTCCGTCGTGGCCTGACCGGCGAGATCATCGGCCGTATCGAGCGCAAGGCGGACTGGCGGATCACCGCGCTGGAGCTGCGGACGCTGGACCGGGCGATCCTGGAGCAGCACTACGCGGAGCACGTGGGCCGGCCGTTCTACGAGCCGCTGGTCGAGTTCATGGCGTCCGGTCCGGTCGTCGCGCTGATCGTCGAGGGCGAGCGGGTCATCGAGGGCGTGCGGCAGCTGGCCGGTCCGACGGACCCGATCGCCGCCGCGCCCGGCTCGATCCGGGGCGACTTCGGGACCATCGTCCGGGAGAACCTGATCCACGCCTCGGACTCGGAGGAGTCGGCGGAGCGCGAGGTCAAGCTGTTCTTCCCGGGTCGCGCCTGACCTTCGTACAACGGCGTCCATGAACTTTTCGGGAGTTTTCGTGGACGTTTCTGACACTGGGTCAGATCGTCTGTTCGTCAGCCTGGGGACGGCCGTACATTTTCGGCCGTCCTTCGGCATATGCGGTGCCGATCGGGGGAACGCGTGCCCCCGATGGACCGTCTCCACAAGCGAGGCGGGTCGGCACGTGCTGACAATGGCGAAGACCCTCGCGCGGTGTCCGTGAAGGCGCGTCTACGATGTAAGCCTTCACGTCACCGCACCCACTTCGCCGTCCTGAAAAGCCCTCAAAAGCTCGTGGGAAGGCCAGACGAATCCTGATGGGGAACTCAATGTCGTTCATCGGCCGTGACATGGCTGTCGACCTCGGGACCGCCAACACGCTGGTGTACGTCAGGGGTCGCGGGATCGTCCTCAACGAGCCGTCCGTGGTCGCGATCAACACCAATACCGGTGGGATCCTCGCGGTCGGCGCCGAGGCGAAGAAGATGATCGGCCGCACCCCCGGCAACATCGTCGCCGTACGTCCGCTCAAGGACGGCGTCATCGCCGACTTCGAGATCACCGAGCGGATGCTGCGCTACTTCATCCTGAAGATCCACAAGCGCCGCTACCTCGCCCGCCCGCGCGTCGTCGTGTGCGTGCCCAGCGGCATCACCGGCGTCGAGCGCCGCGCCGTCATCGAGGCGTCGACGCAGGCCGGCGCCCGCCAGGTGCACATCATCGAGGAGCCCATGGCCGCGGCCATCGGCTCGGGCCTGCCGGTCCACGAGGCCACGGGCAACATGGTGGTCGACATCGGCGGCGGTACCACCGAGGTCGCGGTCATCTCCCTCGGCGGCATCGTCACCGCCCAGTCCATCCGCGTCGCCGGCGACGAGCTGGACAACGCGATCATCCAGCACATCAAGAAGGAGTACTCCCTCCTCCTCGGTGAGCGCACCGCCGAACAGATCAAGATCACGATCGGTTCGGCGTACGACCTCGACGACGACGAGCACACCGAGATCCGCGGCCGTGACCTCGTCTCCGGCCTGCCCAAGACGGTCGTCATCTCGGCCGCCGAGGTCCGCAAGGCGATCGAGGAACCCGTCAACGCGATCGTCGACGCGGTGAAGACGACCCTCGACAAGTGCCCGCCCGAGCTGTCCGGCGACATCATGGACCGCGGCATCGTCCTCACCGGCGGCGGCGCCCTGCTGCGCGGCCTCGACGAGCGGCTGCGCCGCGAGACCGGCATGCCGATCCACATCGCCGAGGACCCGCTGGACAGCGTCGCGCTCGGCTCCGGCAAGTGCGTCGAGGAGTTCGAGGCGCTCCAGCAGGTGCTGGACGCCGCGCCGCGCAGATGACGTAACACGTCGATTCCGCCGTACGAGACGATCTCCTCTCGTGCGGCGGATCGTTGATATAGAGGCATAAGCTTCCCCAGTTCCCCCCATTCCCGTAATTCCCGCAATTCTTATGAGGAAGGCACGGCCGCCGCACGTGAGGGACACACGAGAGAGCCGGCTGCTCCTGGTACTGCTGGTCGCCGTCTCGTTCGCGCTGATCACGGTCGACATCAGGGGAGGTGAGGACTCTCCGGTCGACGGCGCCCGGCAGGCCGCCGCGACGGTCTTCGGACCCATCGAGAACGGCGTCGCCTCGGCCGTCGACCCCGTCGGCAACGCGGTCTCCGCCGTACGCGACTCCGGCAAGCGCCACGACCGGCTCGCCGCCCTGGAGAAGGAGAACGCGGCCCTCAAGGCGAAGCTCGGCAGCGACGACCGCAACCGCAGCCGCCTGACCCAGCTCGACCGGATGCTGAAGATCGCCGGCGAGGGCCAGTACGGCATCAAGGGCGCGCAGGTCATCGCCATAGGGGCGGCCCAGGGCTTCTCCTGGACGATCACCATCGACGTCGGCGCGAGCGACGGCATCCAGCGCGACATGACCGTCCTCAACGGGGACGGCCTCGTCGGCCGCGTCACGACCGTCGGGCCCAACGCGTCGACCGTGCTCCTCGCCAACGACCCCGACTTCACGGTCGGTACGCGCATGGAGGCGTCCGACGAACTCGGGTTCGCGTCCGGGCAGGGCGACCGGCCGCTGCGCGTCGAACTGCTCAACGGCAAGGCCGAGGTGAAGAAGGGCGACCGGCTCGTCACCTTCGGCTCCCAGGCCGACAAGCCGTTCGTGCCGGGCGTACCGGTCGGCATCGTGTCCCGCGTCGACCCCTCCGGGGGCGACCTGACGCGGACGCTGTACGTCACGCCGTACGTCAGCTTCACCAAGCTGGACATCGTGGGGGTCGTCGTCGAGGCGCCGAAGAAGGACCCGCGCGACACGGTCCTGCCGGCCAAGCCGAAGCCCGTCCCCACGCCGACGGTCACCGTCACGGTGACACCGGGAGCCGCGGCACCGGACCAGGGCCGGACCAACGACCAGCAAGAGCAGTAGGAGCTGAAACCCCCCATGCGCGTCAACCGCATCCTGCTCTCCACGACCCTCGTCGTCGTGGCCCTCGTCGTCCAGGTCAGCGTCCTGGCCCGGCTCCACCTCCCCGGCGCCGTCCCCGACCTGCTGCTCCTCACGGTCCTCGGCCTCGCGATGGTCTACGGCCACACCAGCGGCGCCCTCATCGGCTTCGGCGCGGGCCTCCTCGCGGACCTCGCGCCCCCCGCCGACCACGCCGCCGGGCGGTACGCCCTCGTCCTCAGCGTCATCGGCTACGCGGCCGGGCTGATCAAACCGGAGACCGGCCGGCTGAAGTCGGCCACCGCTCCGATGCTGGTCGTCGTCGCCTCCGCGATCGGCTCGACGCTGCTGTACGCCGCCGTCGGGGCGCTCGTCGGGGACACCTCCGCCCGGCACGTCGGGATCGGGGGGCTGCTGTTCAGCGCCGCTCTGTACGACCTGCTGCTCGCGCCGTTCGTCGTGCCCGCCGTGATGTTCCTGGCCCGGCGCGCCGACAACGACCCGCTGGCGGAGGCGAGTTCGGCGTCCAAGGCGCGGGACGTGTCCGCCGGGTGGCTGTCGTCCGGGACCGGGCTGCGGATCGGGGGGCAGCGGGGGAGCGGGCTGAAGATGAAGGCGGCGAAGAGGTCGGCCGCGCGCACGGGCCGGATCAAAGGGGTGAAGCGGCTGTGAGGGCGGGGGAGTCGCGCGGGGTTCTCTCCGGGATTTCCGGGCGGAATTCACTCGCAGGGGTGAACGGCGGCGGAACGCGGGCGGGTGGCCCGGCCGTTCACGAGGCGTACGGACATTCGATTCACGGCGTGGCAAGGGCTGGGAGGGGGAGGCAGTGACGAACATCCCGGAGACCGGGCGGACGCCCAGGGTCCAGACGCGGCTCGTGGTGATCCAGATCCTCGTCCTCTCCCTGCTCGCGACGCTCGGCGGGCGCCTGTGGTACCTCCAGATCCGGGAGGGCGACGAGTACGCGAAAGAGGCGTCCGGCAACCACGTCCAGCAGGTCGTGCAGCCGGCGGTGCGCGGCTCGATCCTGGACGCCCGGGGCGTACCCCTCGCCGACAACGAGACCCGGCTCGTGGTCTCCGCCTCGCGCACCGACCTGCTCAAGCAGAAGGACGACGGCAAGGCGGTCCTCGCCAAACTCGCGGGCGTGCTCGGCATGACGCCCGAGGAGGTCCAGCAGAAGGTCCGCCTCTGCGACGCCCAGACCCCCCAGCCCTGCTGGAACGGCTCGCCCTACCAGCCGATCCCGATCACCGACGAGGCCACCGCCAAGCAGGCCCTCCAGATCCGCGAGCGCGCCGAGGACTTCCCCGGCATCACCGCCGAGCCGGAAGCGGTCCGCCGCTACCCCGGCCCCGGAAAGTCCAACACCGCGCAGGTCCTCGGCTACCTCTCGCCGGTCACCGACGACGAGATCCAGCAGGCCAAGGACAGCGACTCGCCGTACCTGCGCTCCGACCAGGTCGGCAGGTCGGGCCTGGAGCGGGAGTACGACAAGGAACTGCGCGGCAAGGCGGGCGTCACGCGCTACGAGGTCGACAACCTCGGCCGCGTCATCGGCCAGGCCGAGGCGACCCCGGCGCAGCCCGGCGACAACCTCGTCACCAGCATCGACGCCCGGGTGCAGCGGGTCGCGGAGTATGAGCTGAACGACGCGATGAAGGAAGCCCGCAAGCAGTGGGACCGCAACACCAATGAGCGCTACAAGGCGGACTCCGGCGCCGTCGTCGTGATGGAGGCCAAGACCGGCCGCATCGTCGCGATGGCCTCGAACCCGACGTACGACCCGAACGCGTGGGTCGGCGGGATCTCCGCCAAGGACTACAAGTCGCTCACCGGCAAGGACTCCAACTACCCGCTGCTCAACAGGGCCATACAGGGTCAGTCGGCACCGGGCTCCACTTTCAAGGTGATCTCCACGGCGGCGGCGGTGGAGGCGGGCTACGACTTCAACGGCCGCTACCCGTGCACGAGTTCGTACTCGGTGGGCGGGCAGGTCTTCAAGAACTTCGAGTCGGAGAACTTCGGCCCGATCAGCCTCGGCCGCGCCCTCGAAGTCTCCTGCGACACCGTCTTCTACGGCCTGGCGCACCGGGAATGGCAGAAGGACGGCGGCATCAAGCCGAAGAACCCCAACGACTACTTCTTCAAGGCGGCCCACCAGTTCGGCCTCGGCAAGGAGACCGGCATCGACCTCCCCAACGAGGTCACCGGCCGCGTCCCCGACCGCCAGTGGAAGCAGAGCTACTGGAAGGCCAACAAGGACGCCTGGTGCAAGCAGGGCAAGAAGGGCGGCTCGTACGTCGAGCAGATCGCGTACGAGAACTGCCTCGAAGGCAACCAGATGCGCGCCGGTGACGAGATCAACTACTCCATCGGACAGGGCGACACCCTCGTCACGCCGATCCAGATGGCCACGATCTACGCGGCGATCTCCAACGGCGGCACCCTCTGGAACCCGACCGTCGGCAAGGCCGTCATCAGCCCCGACGGCAAGACGACCACCGAGATCAAGCCCCAGTCCCACGGCAAGCTCCCCATAAGCAAGACCACCCTCGCCCAGATGGACGAGGCCCTCGCCGGCGTCGCCACCGAAGGCACCGCCGCCTGGCGGTTCGCCCAGGTCGGCTGGCCGCAGGCGAAGATCCCGATGCACGCGAAGACGGGTACCGCCGAGGTCTACGGCAAGCAGACGACGTCCTGGTTCGCGACGTACACCAAGGACTACGCGATCGTGATGACGATCTCCCAGGGCGGCACGGGCTCCGGCGCGTCCGGCCCCGCCGTCCGCAACATCTACGACGCCCTGTACGGCGTAGCGGACGACGGCACGATCACCCCCAAGAACGCCCTCCTCCCCACCCCCCAGAAAACCCTCCCCAAGATCCAGACGGACGGCACGATCACGTCCCCGAAGATCGCGAAGGACCCGGCGAAGGACCAGCGGGCGAACCAGACGGAGAAGCCGAAGCAGGATGGGACACTGCCGGGGGGCACGGTGCCGGCGAGCACGGGCGGCAACCAGGACACACGTAGGCGGTTGAGGAGGAGGCGGGGCCTTCTTGACACGGGTCCGGGCAACGTCCTTAAGGGGCGCGGGGCTGTGTCTATCAGCGGCTCCGCCGCGGGGCGCGATCAACCACAACGAACCCGCACTCGCCAATCCACACTACGAGGCACCCACGGCCTGCGGTCCCTCCTCCGCCGCCCGAGGAGGGAAGCCAAATGACCGGCAACACCTTCTCCGTCTCGGGCTACGGCCCAGACCGCGCAGGCTGGACCAGGATCTTCGCCCGCGACTCGCTCGCAAGGCGCCTCGACTGGCCGATACTGCTCTCCGCCCTGGCCCTCTCCTGCATCGGCTCCCTCCTGGTCTTCTCCGCGACGCGAAACCGCACGGAGATCAACCAGGGCGACCAGTACTACTTCCTCCTCCGCCACCTCATGAACACCGGCATCGGCCTCGCGCTGATGATCGGCACGGTCTGGCTCGGCCACCGCACACTGCGCAACGCGGTGCCGATCCTGTACGGCCTCTCCGTGTTCGGCATCCTGCTCGTGCTGACCCCCCTGGGGTCGACGGTGAACGGCGCCCACTCCTGGATCGTGCTGGGCGGCGGCTTCTCCCTCCAGCCCTCGGAGTTCGTGAAGATCACGATCATCCTCGGGATGGCGATGCTGCTCGCGGCGAGGGTGGACGCGGGTGACAAGCCGTACCCCGACCATCGGACGGTGCTCCAGGCGCTGGGCCTCGCGTCCGTGCCGATGCTGATCGTCATGCTGATGCCGGACCTGGGGTCGGTCATGGTGATGGTGATGATCGTGCTCGGCGTCCTGCTCGCGTCCGGCGCGTCGAACCGCTGGATCTTCGGTCTCCTCGGCGCGGGCGCGTCCGGTGCGCTCGCGGTGTGGCAGCTGGGGATCCTCGACGAGTACCAGATCGCGCGGTTCGCCGCGTTCGCCAACCCCGAGCTGGACCCGGCGGGCGTCGGCTACAACACGAACCAGGCCCGCATCGCGATCGGCTCCGGCGGCCTCACGGGCTCCGGTCTCTTCCACGGCTCCCAGACGACGGGCCAGTTCGTCCCCGAACAGCAGACGGACTTCGTCTTCACGGTCGCCGGCGAGGAACTGGGCTTCGTCGGCGCGGGCCTGATCATCCTCCTCCTCGGCATCGTCCTCTGGCGGGCCTGCAAGATCGCCCGCGAGACGACGGAGCTGTACGGCACGATCGTCGCGGCCGGCATCGTCGCCTGGTTCGCCTTCCAGGCGTTCGAGAACATCGGCATGACCCTCGGCATCATGCCGGTCACCGGCCTGCCGCTGCCCTTCGTGTCGTACGGCGGTTCATCGATGTTCGCGGTCTGGGTGGCGGTGGGTCTGCTCCAGTCCATCAAGGTCCAGAGACCCATGTCGGCGTGAGCCTCCGGCGGCGGGGCGGGCGACAGGGCGGCCGGGGGAGCGCCCCCGCCCGTACGGCCCGTCCCTCCGCCGCCCCACCCCCGGTTATCTGCGTGTTCGTCGTGTATTCACCCTTCATTTCCCTCTGCCGCTTTGGCCCGGGTGCCACTAGATTCGATCCATGGCGGAGACGAAACGCGAGATCGAGCGCAAGTACGAATCCGACGAGAGCGGGCTGCCGGATCTGACGGGCGTTGCCGGGATCGAGGCCGTGCTGGACAAGGGCGTGGCGGAGTTGGACGCCACGTACTACGACACCCCGGACGGGCGGCTCGCGGCGGCGTCGATCACGCTGCGGCGGCGTACCGGGGGGTCGGACGCGGGGTGGCATCTGAAGTTTCCCGTGGGGCCGGGGGTGCGGGACGAGGTGCGGGCACCTCTCTCGCCGACCCTGCCGCGGAGCCTCGCGGGGCTGGTCAGGTCGAGGGTGCGGGACGCCGAGCTCGTACCGGTCGTGAGACTGCGCTCCGCGCGGGACGTACGGGACCTGGTGGACGGCGAGGGCAGGCCGCTCGCGGAGGTCAGCGTGGACGCGGTCCGCGCGGAGCGGCTGAGCGGCGGCGCCGGCGTGGCCCAGTGGTCGGAGATCGAGGTGGAGCTCGCCGACGGCGTGGACCCCGCCTTCCTCGACCACGTCGAGAAACGCCTTCGCAAGGCGGGCGTACGCCGCTCGAAGTCGGAGTCGAAGCTGGCGCGGGCCCTGACGGAGACGGCGCCGGGCACCGAGACCGCGGTGCGCACCGAGGCGGGCAAGGGCAAGCCCGGGAAAGGCAAGCCCGAGAAGGCGGAGGCCCCCGGAAAGGTGGACACGAAGGGGAAGGCGGGGAAGCCGGGGAAGCCGGACGCGAAGGGGAAGCCCGGGAAGCCGGGGAAGACCGCCGCCGACACCTCCCGCACAGCCAAGACGCCGAGCACCCCCACTCCCCACCTCACCCCCACTCCCGCCCCCGAAACCGCCGCCGACCACGTCCTCGCCTACCTCCGTGCCCAGCGTGACGCGATCGTCGCCCTCGACCCCGCTGTCCGGCAGGACGAGTACGACTCCGTGCACAGGATGCGCGTGGCCACCCGGCGGATGCGCAGCGCGTTCCGGTCCTTCGGCAAGGTGCTGGACCGTACGGTGACCGACCCCGTCGGGGACGAGCTGAAGTGGCTCGCGGGGGAACTCGGCGTGGACCGGGACCAGGAGGTCCTCACCGAGAGGATCGCCGCCGGCCTCGACAAGCTCCCGCGCCACCTGGTCGCCGGCCCCGTCCGGACCCGCGTACGGACCTGGTCGCACGCCCGCCGGGGCGGCTCGCGCAGGCGCCTGATCGCCGTACTGGACGGAAAGCGGTACCTGACGCTGCTCGACAAGCTGGACGCGCTGGTCGCGGAGCCCCCGCTCGCCGCGAAGGCGTCCGGGGCGCCGGAGAAGGTGATCGCCGCGGCCGTCCGCAAGGACTTCGCGAAGGTCGCCGCCCTCGTCGAGGACGCCCTCGCGCAGCCCTCGTCCGGCCCGGAGCGGGACCTCGCGCTGCACGAGGCACGCAAGAAGGCGAAGCGGACCAGGTACTCGGCGGAGGCGGCGGAACAGGCGCTGGGCGCCCCCGCGACGGCGATGGTGAAGGCCGCCAAGTCCCTCCAGAACCTCCTCGGCGACCACCAGGACAGCGTGATGGCCCGCGAGGCGCTCCGCGAGATCGCCGCCCAGGCGCACGCGGCGGGCGAGAACGCCTTCACGTACGGCCTGCTGTACGGCAGGGAGGAACGCCGGTCGGCGGCCGACGAGGCGGAGCTGCCGGGGCTGTGGGCGGAGGTGAGGGGCGGGACGGGGATCTGAACGGCCGGGGCAGACCTCCGGGCGCGTTAGGCTAGATGGTCACCCCTGTCGTTCCCGCCGTTCCCCGCACACGAAAGTTCGCGCGATGTCTGTCGAGTCGGTGTTCCCGCAGCTCGAAGCTCTGCTCCCGCATGTGCAGAAGCCGATCCAGTACGTGGGCGGCGAGCTGAACTCCACCGTCAAGCCCTGGGACGCCACCGACGTCCGCTGGGCGCTCATGTACCCCGACGCCTACGAGGTAGGGCTCCCCAACCAGGGCGTCATGATCCTCTACGAGGTGCTGAACGAGCGGGACGGCGTCCTCGCCGAGCGCACGTACAGCGTGTGGCCGGACCTGGAGGCGCTGATGCGGGAGCACGGCGTCCCGCAGTTCACCGTGGACTCGCACCGCCCGGTGAAGGCGTTCGACGTGTTCGGCCTGTCCTTCTCCACGGAGCTGGGCTACACGAACATGCTGACGGCCCTGGACCTCGCGGGCATCCCCCTGGAGGCCAAGGACCGCGGCCTGGACGACCCGATCGTCCTCGCGGGCGGCCACGCCGCGTTCAACCCCGAGCCGATCGCCGACTTCATCGACGCGGCGGTCATCGGGGACGGCGAGCAGGCGGTCCTCGACATCACGGACATCATCCGGCGGTGGAAGGCGGAGGGCCGCCCCGGTGGCCGCGAGGAGGTGCTGTTCCGCCTCTCGAAGACCGGCAACGTGTACATCCCCGGGTTCTACGACGTCGAGTACCTCGCGGACGGCCGTATCGCCCGCGTCGTCCCCAACAAGAGCGGCGTCCCGTGGCGCGTGTCGAAGCACACCGTCATGGACCTCGACGAGTGGCCGTACCCGAAGCAGCCGCTCGTCCCCCTCGCGGAGACGGTCCACGAGCGGATGTCCGTGGAGATCTTCCGCGGCTGCACGCGCGGCTGCCGCTTCTGCCAGGCCGGGATGATCACGCGCCCCGTGCGCGAGCGGTCGATCACCGGCATCGGCGAGATGGTCGACAAGGGCCTGAAGGCGACCGGCTTCGAGGAGGTCGGCCTCCTCTCCCTGTCGAGCGCCGACCACAGCGAGATCGGTGAGATCGCCAAGGGCCTCGCCGACCGCTACACCGAGGACAAGATCGGCCTCTCCCTGCCCTCCACCCGCGTCGACGCCTTCAACGTCGACCTCGCCAACGAGCTGACCCGCAACGGCCGCCGCTCCGGCCTCACCTTCGCCCCCGAGGGCGGCTCCGAGCGGATGCGCAAGGTCATCAACAAGATGGTCTCCGAGGACGACCTGATCCGTACGGTCGCCACCGCGTACGGCAACGGCTGGCGCCAGGTGAAGCTGTACTTCATGTGCGGTCTGCCCACCGAGACCGACGACGACGTCCTCCAGATCGCCGACATGGCCGCGAACGTCATCGCCAAGGGCCGCCAGGTCTCCGGCGCCAACGACATCCGCTGCACCGTCTCCATCGGCGGCTTCGTCCCCAAGCCCCACACCCCCTTCCAGTGGGCCCCGCAGCTCTCCGCCGAGGAGACCGACGCCCGCCTCGGCAAACTCCGCGACAAGATCCGCGGCGACAAGAAGTACGGCCGCTCCATCGGCTTCCGCTACCACGACGGCAAGCCCGGCATCGTCGAGGGCCTCCTCTCCCGCGGCGACCGCCGCGTGGGCGCCGTCATCCGCGCCGTCTACGAGGACGGCGGCCGGTTCGACGGCTGGCGCGAGCACTTCTCCTACGACCGCTGGATGGACTGCGCGGACAAGTCCCTGGCCCAGTTCGGCGTGGACGTCGACTGGTACACCACCCGCGAGCGCACCTACGAGGAAGTCCTCCCCTGGGACCACCTCGACTCCGGCCTCGACAAGGACTGGCTCTGGGAGGACTGGCAGGACGCCCTCGACGAGACCGAGGTCGAGGACTGCCGCTGGACCCCGTGCTTCGACTGCGGGGTGTGCCCGGCGATGGACACGCACATCCAAGTCGGGCCCACGGGCAAGAAGTTGCTGCCGCTGAGCGTGGTCAACAAGTAGTACGCCGCTTACCGGGCCCTTCCCTTCGGGGGAGGGCCCGTCGGCATGATCGCTGGATAGAGTCGTCCTGTCACACAGGGGGAGGGGCTCCGTCCGATGAGTCGTCGTAGGTCCGGGATGGTCGGCGTCTGGGCCGAGATGCAGCGTGAGCAGCAGCGGCAGGCGCAGGCCGCCGCCCGGCAGCACAGGGAGCGGGAGCGGCAGGCGCGCGCGTACGAGCGGCAGGCCGCGCAGGACCACAGGGCCGAAGCCGCACGGCGGACCGCCGAGCTGGAGGCACGGGTGGCCACGCTCCAGGGCCTGCTCGCGACCGGGTGCGGTGCGGCGGCGTTCCGCCCGGACGCGCTGCTGCGCACGGAACAGGTCCCGCCCTTCGACCCCGGCGCGCTGGCCCACCCGGTGCTCATGCCCGACCCGAGCCAGTTCCCCGCGCACGGCGGCTGGACGGCCAACGGCCGCGCCCAGGCCCAGGCCGAGGCCCGCGCCCGCTTCGAGCAGGCGTGGTACGCGGCCCAGGCCGCCGAGACCCAGCGCCTGGAGCAACTCGCCGCACAGCGGCGGCAGTACGAGCAGTGGGCCGAGGGCGTACGGACCGAGGTACGCCGCCACAACGCGGGCGTCGCCCAAGCGGCCCGCGGCATCGAACGGGGCGAACCCGACGCCGTCGTCGAGTACTTCACCGCCGCGCTGTACGCCTCCCCGTCCTGGCCGGAGAACTTCCCCCGCCAGCTCTCCGCCGCCTACGACCAGGCGGCCCGCCAGCTCGTCCTGGACTGGGAACTCCCCGGCTACGGCGTCGTCCCCGAGGCGAAGTCGGTGCGCTGGTCGCCGGGCGAGAACCAGTACCGGGAGAGCGCCCGCCCGGTGACCCAGCGCCGGGCGCTGTACCGGGAGACGCTGGCACAGTCCGCGCTGCTCGTCCTGCACGAGCTGTACGCCGCCGACACCTCCGGCGCCCTGGAGTCCGTCGTCCTCAACGGCTTCGTCGACGAACCCGACCCCGCGACCGGCCTGCGCGCCCGGCACATCCTGGTCACCGTCCTCGCCCGGCGCTCCTCCTTCGTCCACCTGAACCTCGCCCAGGTCGACGCGGTCAGCTGCCTCACGACCGGCCTGCGCGGCCAACTCTCCGCCCGCCCCGACCAGTTGGCCGCCGTACGCCCGGACCGCCGCCCCCACGACGTCGGCAACCGCGTGGTCACCCACCGGGACGACGACGAACCCGACCTCTACGCGATGGACCCGATCGCCTTCGAGGAACTCGTCGCGGAGTTGCTCCGGGCGATGGGGATGGAGGCGGTGACGACACAGCGGTCGGGAGACGGAGGGGTGGACGTCGTCGCGAGTGACGCGGCCATGATCCGTGGCGCGAAGATCGTCGTGCAGGTCAAGCGGTACCGCAACACCGTGCCGCCCTCGGCGGTCCGGGATCTGTTCGGCACAGTGCAGTCCGAGGGCGCCAATAAGGGGGTCCTGGTGACGACCTCGTCGTTCGGTCCCGGCTCGCACGACTTCGCGGACCGCAAGCCCCTGGAGCTGATCTCCGGCCCCGAACTCGTCGACCTCCTCCACCGCCACGGCCTGCGCGGACGCCTGGGCGACGGCACTCCGCCGGACGACGATCACAACGTCCTCGGCATGTCCTGGTCCGGCACGGTCGCGCTCGACGTCTGCGCGCTGGTCTGCCGGGGGAACCGGGTCCTCGACGACGACCACTTCGTCTTCTTC
Source organism: Streptomyces niveiscabiei (assembly GCF_033794345.1). NCBI lineage: Bacteria > Bacillati > Actinomycetota > Actinomycetes > Kitasatosporales > Streptomycetaceae > Streptomyces > Streptomyces niveiscabiei. The sequence goes on along the minus strand of NZ_JARAYJ010000026.1, from coordinate 44,789 downwards.
AACAACCCGGCGACCCCGGACGGTTCGGTACGCGCCCTGCCGCCGGCCGCCCCGGACCGGGCCTCCCTGCGCGTCACCTTCGACGCGCTCCCCGCGACAGCCGACCGCCTCGTCCTCGTCGCCGCCGTCGACCCCGAGACCGACCCGCACGCCGACCTCGCCGGCTTCACCGACGCCCGCATCCGCCTCCTCGACGCCCGCGCCGCCGAACTCGGCGTCCTGGAGGTCTCCGACGGCCGCCCCGGCGAAACCGCCCTGGTCCTCGGCTCCTTCCGCCGCCGCCCCACCGGCGACTGGGACTTCGTCCTGGGCGGCAAGGGCTACCGGGACGGCCTGGAGGAACTGATACGCGACTTCGGCCTCGACGTGGAATAGAGGGACCCCATGCCGGACGAGATCACCATCAGAACCGCCGAAGCGCGGGAGCTGGAAGCCGTCGCCGGATTGCGGTGGCGGTGGTTCGAGGAGGACGGGAAGGCCGCCGTGGTGGGGCGGGAGGAGTTCGTGCGCGGGTTCGTGAAGTGGGCCGAGGAGAACGCGGGGTCGCACTGGTGCACGGTGGTGGTGCGAGGGGAACGGGTCGTCGGCATGGCGTGGGTCGCTGTCGTGCCGCGGGTGCCCACGCCCACCGCGCCGGAGCGGGTCTCCGGGGACGTGCAGTGCGTGTACGTGGTGCCGGAGGAGCGGGGGGCCGGGGTGGGCGGGCGGTTGCTGGGGGCTGTGGTGGCGCGGGCCCGGGAGCTGGGGGTCGAGCGGCTGACCGTGCATGCGTCGGGGCGGGCGGTGCCCGCGTATGTGCGGGCCGGCTTCGCGGGGTCCGAGCGGTTGTTGCAGGTTCGATACTGAGGGCGGGGGTTTGGCCGCATCCTTGTGGGCTGGCGTAGCGTCTATGCCGTTATGGATCTGGAGAAGCGCGGACAGTCGCAGGGGGCTCGGCGGGATGCCGAGGGGTGTCTAGTCGTCGCGATCCGGATTCCGGTGCGGATCGTGGTGTTGGTGCTGGTCGTGCCGGTGCGGGTGGTGTGGGACGGGCTCGTCGTGGTGGGGCGGGTGCTGAGGGATTCCGTGCTGCGGCCCGTGGGGCGGGGGCTGGCGTGGGCGGGGAAGGCAGTGTTCGTCTGGCCGGTGGTGGGGCTCTGGCGGTACGTCGTGGTGCCGGTGGGGACGGGGCTGGGGTGGCTCGGGCGGGTGCTTGTCGTGGTGCCCGCTCTCTGGCTCTACCGGAACGTGCTGGTCGCGTTCGGACACGGCGTCGTGTGGGTGCTGGCGCCCGTCGGACGCGGGGCGATGTGGGTGCTGCGCGGCATCGGTACGGGGATCGCCGCGCTCGGCGCCGGAGTCGCGTGGCTGACGCGGTGTCTGGTCGTCGTGCCTGCCGGATGGCTGTACGCATGGGTCCTCGCGCCGGTCGGCAGAGGGATCGCGTGGTGTGCGCGAGGAGCGTGGCGGGGGATCGCGTTCGTCGCCGCCGGCGTGTGGCGGGGGGTCGTCCTGCTGGGTACGGGCGTGTGGCTCGCCCTCTACTGGACGGTCCGCGTCCTGCTCGTGCTGCCGCTGGTCGCGCTGTGGCGCTGGGTGCTCGCGCCGGTGGGGCGGGTGCTCGGAGTGGTCGCGCGGGAGGTGGGGGACGCGCTCGGGCATGCGTGGCGGATCGCCGGATGGGTCTCGCTCGCCGTGTGGCGGTTCCTCGTCGGCGTGTTCCGGTGGGTGTTCGTGGAGCCCGTGCGGTGGGTCTATACGACGGTGCTGACTCCCGTCGGCCACGTCGTACGGGACGCCGTCCTGCGGCCCGCCGCCGAAGCCGCGCGCAGTGTGGGCCGCGTCACCCGGCAGGTCCTCGCCTCCGCGCGCGAGACGGTCCGCCAGACCCGCGCCGACCTGCGCAGGACGCTGTTCGGGGCACCCCCTGAGAGGGAAGCGGTCGCTCGGCGGGAACCTGGGGGCGGCGAGGGACGTACTCTGGGTAGAAGTACGACAGCTCTCACTAAGGACTGAGCCAAACTGGGTAAGCGACAGCCCGAAGGACCGCCGCCCGCGCCCGCGGTGCAGCGCATCCGACTGCGGTACACCAAGCGCGGTCGCCTTCGGTTCACCAGCCACCGTGACTTCCAGCGCGCCTTCGAGCGGGCGCTGCGCCGGGCCGAGGTGCCGATGGCGTACTCGGCCGGGTTCACGCCGCACCCGAAGGTGTCGTACGCCAATGCCGCACCCACCGGCACGGGCAGCGAGGCGGAGTACCTGGAGATCGCGCTCACGGCGGCGCGGGACCCGCAGCGGCTGAGGGCACTGCTCGACGAGTCGCTGCCCGACGGCCTCGACATCACCGACGCGGTCGAGGCCAGGACCTCGGGGCTCGCGGACCGGCTGACGGCTTCCGTGTGGGAGCTGCGGCTGGCCGGCGTGGAGCAGAGCGACGCCGAGAAGGCCGTGGCCGCGTTCAACGCCGCCGAGGCCGTCGAGGTCCAGCGGGCCACGAAGAACGGCGTCAGGAATTTCGACGCGCGCGCCGCTGTCGTACACCTGGAAACAACACAGAGTGAATTGGCTGATAGGCCGACGGACCAGCCCTGTGCGATACTGCGGCTGGTTGTTCGGCACGTGACGCCTGCCGTTCGACCCGACGACGTCCTGTCCGGTCTCCGCGCCGTGGCCGACCTGGCGCCGCCGGTCCCCGCAGCGGTGACCAGGCTGGCGCAGGGGCTGCTCGATGAAGAGACCGGCACGGTGACCGACCCGCTCGCGCCCGACCGCGAGGCAGCTCAGGCCCTCTCAACGGCCGAACCGGCTGCCGCCGCGAAGGCGTAGGCAGGGGGAAGGTCCCGCGAAGGACGGACGTCGTAGCGCCGCCCTCGTACTCGGGAGCCACCTGGGTCGGGCAGCGCACCGACCACAAGACTTTCGCCAGGCCGTACGCAACACGGCGTACGGAACCGGCGAGACAGGACACGGAAAGCTCCCGTGCGGCGCCCGCGCCCCGGCGGCGGTGAACGCGACTCGCGTACCCCGCGGACGTCAGCGGTGACCGGCCCTCATGGCCGGCGCCGGACCAGGCGCGGCGCCCGGGAGCCCGACGGGAGAAACGCCCGCATGCTCGAACCGACCGACCCCATCGAGGGTTCCGAACAGAACACTCCCAGCGACACCCTGCCGCCGCGTCGTCGGCGCCGTGCCGCGTCCCGCCCGGCGGGCCCGCCCGCCGGTGCCGAGGGAGGTGCCGAGAACAGCTCGGCCATACAGGCCGACGAGGCCGTACGCGCCGAAGCACCGGCCGAGACCGCGCCCGCGCAGGCCGCGGCAGCCGAGGAGCGGGCGGCCGACGCGCCGGTTGAGACCGCTCCGCGTACGCGCCGCCGGGCGACCCGTCGGGCGTCCGCGCCGGCGGGGGCTCCGCAGGCCGCCGAAGAGGCGGTCGTGACCGCGCCCGCCGAGACGGCACCCGCCGAGACCGCCGCCGTCGTCGAGACGGCGCCTGTCGAGGCCGCCGCCGAGGAAGCCGAGGCAGAGGCCGTCGCTGTGGAAGAGGCCGCTGAAGAGGCTCCGGCTCCGCGCACCCGCCGCCGGGCGACCCGTCGGGCGTCCGCGCCTGCCGGGGCGCCCGAGCCCGTCGAGGCTCCGGTGGCCGCCACCGCAGCGCCCGCCGCCCCCGCAGCCGAAGCGCCGGTCGTCGAAGAGGCCGTCGCCGAGGACACCGGCTCGCGCCGCCGTCGCCGGGTCACGCGCCGGGTGACCTCGCCCGCCGGGGCGCCCGAGAACGAGGCCGCCGCCGAGACGCCGGCTCCCGCGAGCGCCGAGACCCCGGCTGCCGCGAAGACCGAGGCCGCCGTGCAGGCCGAGGCCCCCGAGACCTCCGTGAAGGCCCGTGCCACCAGGGCCGGAGCCGGCCGGGCCGCGGCAGCCGCGCCCGCCGCCGAGGCGCCCGCCGAGGACGCCTCCCCGCGCCGCTCGCGTCGCCGTGTCGTCAGCAAGGCCGCCGGTGGCTTCTCCGAGCCCGCGTCCGCCGCCGACGAGTCGCCGAAGCGCCCCTCCCGGCCCGCCGTGGCCGTGTTCCAGGCGCCGGTGTTCACCGAGCCGAAGTTCCAGTTCCAGACGCCGGAGCGGGCGGCGGCCGAGGCCGCTGCCGCCGAGGCGGAGGTGGAGCCCGAGGCCGTCGAAGAGGTCGTGGAAGAGGCCGTCGCCGCCCCCGTCGAGCCGGCCGCCGAGGAGCCCGCGGGCTCGCGGCGCCGCCGCCGTCGCCGGGGTGCCGCCGCGCCCGCCGAGGACGTCGTCGAGACGGTCGTGGAGCCCGAGCCCGTCGCCGAGGAGGAGCCGGAGGACGACGCCGACGCTGTCGACGCCGCCGACGCCGAGGACTCCGTCGACGACGAGGCCGAGGAGACCGGGTCGCGCCGTCGCCGCCGTCGCGGTGGCCGTCGCCGTCGCCGTGGCGAGGCCGCCGAGGACGAGGCCGGCGACGCCGAGGAACTGGCCGCCGAGCAGGCCGAGCAGGATGCCGAGGACAGCGCCGAGCAGGAGGAAGAGGACGCCGAGGACACGGCGGCCGGCTCCACCGCCGGGAGCCGTCGCCGGCGTCGTAGGCGTCGTCGGGCCGGGGACTCCGGGGCCGAGGCCGAGCACGGTGACGGGGACCCCGAGCGGACCGTCGTGAAGGTCCGCGAGCCGCGCAAGCAGGCCGAGCCGTCCGACGAGGTGCAGTCGATCAAGGGGTCGACGCGGCTCGAAGCGAAGAAGCAGCGCCGCCGTGAGGGGCGTGAGCAGGGGCGTCGCCGGGTTCCGATCATCACCGAGGCGGAGTTCCTCGCGCGCCGTGAGGCCGTCGAGCGCGTCATGGTCGTCCGGCAGAGCCACGAGCGCACGCAGATCGGTGTCCTGGAGGACGGGGTGCTCGTCGAGCACTACGTCAACAAGGAGCAGTCGACCTCGTACGTCGGCAACGTGTACCTCGGCAAGGTGCAGAACGTGCTGCCGTCCATGGAGGCCGCGTTCATCGACATCGGCAAGGGGCGCAACGCCGTCCTGTACGCCGGTGAGGTCAACTTCGAGGCGCTCGGCATGGCCAACGGGCCCCGGCGCATCGAGTCCGCGCTGAAGTCCGGGCAGTCCGTGCTGGTGCAGGTCACCAAGGACCCGATCGGGCACAAGGGCGCGCGCCTGACCAGCCAGGTCTCGCTGCCGGGGCGCTACCTCGTGTACGTCCCCGAGGGCTCCATGACCGGGATCAGCCGCAAGCTGCCCGACACCGAGCGGGCCCGCCTGAAGACGATCCTCAAGAAGATCGTCCCCGAGGACGCGGGCGTCATCGTGCGCACCGCCGCCGAGGGCGCCAGCGAGGACGAGCTGCGCCGTGACGTCGAGCGGCTCCAGGCGCAGTGGGAAGAGATCAAGAAGAAGGCCAAGACCGGCAACGCTCCCGCGCTGCTGTACGGCGAGCCGGACATGACCGTCCGCGTCGTCCGCGACATCTTCAACGAGGACTTCTCCAAGGTCGTCGTGAGCGGTGACGAGGCCTGGCAGACGATCCACGGGTACGTCGCGCATGTCGCGCCGGACCTCGCCGGGCGGCTGTCGCGGTGGACGTCCGAGGTCGATGTCTTCGCGACGTACCGGATCGACGAGCAGCTCGCGAAGGCGCTCGACCGGAAGGTGTGGCTGCCCAGCGGTGGGTCGCTGGTCATCGACCGGACCGAGGCGATGGTCGTCGTCGACGTCAACACCGGGAAGTTCACCGGGCAGGGCGGGAACCTCGAAGAGACCGTCACGCGCAACAACCTGGAGGCGGCCGAGGAGATCGTCCGGCAGCTGCGGCTGCGGGACCTCGGCGGGATCATCGTCATCGACTTCATCGACATGGTCCTGGAGTCGAACCGGGATCTGGTGCTGCGGCGGCTGCTGGAGTGCCTCGGCCGGGACCGGACGAAGCACCAGGTCGCCGAGGTGACGTCGCTCGGGCTCGTGCAGATGACGCGTAAGCGGGTCGGGCAGGGGCTGCTGGAGTCGTTCTCCGAGACGTGCGTGCACTGCAACGGGCGGGGTGTGATCGTTCACCTCGACCAGCCGTCCGTCTCCGGTGGGGGCGGTAAGCGGAAGAAGCGGGGGCGGGGTGGGGATGAGCAGGGCGCTCACGAGCATGTCGTCGAGGATGTGACGCCGGTCGCCGTTGAGGAGAGTGCGGAGGAGGTTGCCGCTGAGGTGGCTGCTCCCGTCTCGTTGCCTGCACCTGAGTTCGAGCCTGATGAGGAGCTGTACAGCAGCGTGGCTGAGGCCGAGGCTGCGGCTACTCGGGGGCGGGGGCGTCGGCGGGCCAGTCGGCGGGTTTCCTCTCCCGGGGGTGCGGTTCGCAAGGACGCGGTGAGTGAGGTGGCTTCGGCTGCTGAGGTCGCTGCTGATCCGGTGGCTGTCGAGGATCCGGTTTCGGAGGTGCCGGCTGTTGTGGAGACGCCGGTGGTCGAGGAGACGGTGGTCGAGACGCCTGTTGTCGAGACGCCTGTTGTCGAGACGCCTGTTGTCGAGACGCCGGTTGTCGAGGCGCGTCCGCGTCGGCGGGCTACTCGGAAGGCGTCCGCGCCTGCGGGGTCGCCGTCCGGGGCTGAGGCCGCTGTCGTGACGGTGGTCGAGGCTGCGGCTCCGGTGGCGGAGGCTGTGGTCGAGGCGCCGGTTGTCGAAGAGGCGGTCGCCGCGCCTGCGCGTCCGCGTCGGCGGGCCGTGCGGGAGGTTGCTGCTCCTACGTCCTCCGAAGAGGCGGCTGTCGTGGTCGTGCCGGTCGCTGTCGAGGAGGAGGCGCCTGCTCCCGCGAAGAAGACGGCGGCTCGGAAGACGGCGAAGAAGGCGACCGCGAAGAAGGCCGCTACCGCTAAGAAGACCGCGGCTAAGAAGACGACCACGGCTGCGAAGAAGACCGCCGCCAAGAAGACGACGGCGAAGAAGGCGACGAAGGCTGCCGCCAAGAAGACGGCTGCGGCTGAGCAGGCTGCTTCTCCGTCGGTGTCGGCTGCGGCTGACGAGAGCTGAGGTCTGGGCTGGGCAGAGTGGCACTTCCTGCGGAGCGTGGTGCTTCGTAGGGGGTGCCGCTTTGTGTTGGGGGGCGGGTGCGGGTGCTTCGTGGCTTGTCGCGCAGTTCCCCGCGCCCCTTAGGGGCGATGTCCAGCCGCCTGTTCACAAAATGCCCCCGGCGCCTCACCCTTCCCCAGCCCGGTTTGACCTGTACGGGGGACACCTCGTAGCCTGGGGCGTCGGCGTGTCAATGGGTGCGCCACATCCCCGTAAACCTTTCTTCCTTCCGGGTGCGGTTCGTAGTCGGGAGAGGCTGGCTGTGTTTGCGACCGGTCGGCTGGACTGCGGGGGTGCCGATTCCGAGCGAGAGAGTGAGATCCGCGTGTACGCCATCGTGCGCAGCGGTGGTCGCCAGCACAAGGTTGCTGTCGGCGACATCGTTGAGGTTGACAAGATTTCCACTGCCAAGGTTGGCGACACGGTCGAGCTCTCGACCCTGCTCGTTGTCGACGGCGAGGCTGTCACCAGCGACCCGTGGGTGCTGGCCGGCATCAAGGTCCAGGCCGAGGTCGTGGACCACCACAAGGGTGTGAAGATCGACATCCTGCGTTACAAGAACAAGACCGGCTACCGCCGTCGCCAGGGTCACCGTCAGCAGTACACGGCGATCAAGGTCACGTCCATCCCGACGGCCGCGAAGTAAAGAGGGACTGAGCAATGGCACACAAGAAGGGCGCATCGTCCACCCGGAACGGTCGCGACTCCAATGCCCAGCGGCTCGGCGTGAAGCGCTTCGGCGGTCAGGTCGTCAACGCTGGTGAGATCCTGGTCCGTCAGCGCGGCACGCACTTCCACCCGGGTTCGGGTGTGGGTCGTGGCGGCGACGACACGCTGTTCGCGCTCCAGCCCGGTGCGGTGGAGTTCGGTACGTTCCGTGGCCGTAAGGTCGTGAACATCGTTCCGGTCGCCTGAACAGGCTGATTCGGAAAGCTTCGCGAGGCGGACCTCACTTCCCGGTCGGGAAGGCGGGTCCGCCTTTCGCGTGTTGGTATAGGTAACACCCTGATATCTGGAGGCACTGACCATGACCACCTTCGTGGACCGCGTCGAACTGCATGTCGCCGCGGGTAACGGAGGTCACGGCTGTGCCTCCGTCCACCGTGAGAAGTTCAAGCCGCTCGGCGGGCCCGACGGCGGCAACGGCGGGCGCGGCGGCGACGTGATCCTCACGGTCGACCAGTCCGTGACGACGCTCCTCGAATACCACCACTCCCCGCACCGCAAGGCGACGAACGGCAAGCCGGGCGAGGGCGGCAACCGGTCCGGCAAGGACGGCCAGGACCTGGTCCTGCCGGTCCCGGACGGCACGGTCGTCCTCGACAAGGCGGGCAACGTCCTCGCGGACCTCGTCGGCCACGGCACCTCGTACGTCGCCGCGCAGGGCGGCCGGGGCGGGCTCGGGAACGCCGCTCTGGCGTCGGCCCGCCGCAAGGCGCCCGGGTTCGCGCTGCTGGGTGTGCCGGGGGACCTCGGGGACATCGTCCTGGAGCTGAAGACCGTCGCGGACGTCGCGCTGGTCGGGTACCCGAGTGCGGGCAAGTCCTCGCTGATCTCGGTGCTGTCGGCGGCGAAGCCGAAGATCGCCGACTATCCGTTCACGACCCTGGTGCCCAACCTCGGTGTGGTGACCGCCGGTTCGACCGTCTACACCATCGCGGACGTCCCCGGGCTGATCCCCGGCGCCAGCCAGGGCAAGGGGCTCGGCCTGGAGTTCCTGCGGCACGTCGAGCGGTGCAGCGTCCTCGTGCACGTCCTCGACACGGCGACGCTGGAGTCCGAGCGCGACCCGGTCTCCGACCTCGACGTCATCGAGGAGGAGCTGCGGCAGTACGGCGGTCTGAGCGACCGTCCGCGCATCGTCGTCCTCAACAAGACCGACATCCCCGACGGCAAGGACCTCGCGGACATGGTCCGGCCCGATCTGGAGGCGCGCGGGTACCGCGTCTTCGAGGTGTCGGCGGTCGCGCACCTCGGCCTCAAGGAACTCTCCTTCGCGCTGGCCGAGTTGGTGGGCAGGGCGCGGGCCGCGAAGCCGAAGGAGGAGGCGACGCGGATCGTGATCCGGCCCAAGGCCGTGGACGACGCGGGCTTCACCGTCGTCCAGGAGGAGGACGGGCTCTTCCGCGTCCGGGGCGAGAAGCCCGAACGCTGGGTCCGGCAGACCGACTTCAACAACGACGAGGCCGTCGGCTACCTCGCCGACCGCCTCAACCGCCTCGGCGTCGAGGACGAACTCCTCAAGGCGGGCGCCCGCTCCGGCGACGGCGTCGCCATCGGGCCCGAGGACAACGCGGTCGTCTTCGACTGGGAGCCCACGGTCATGGCCGGCGCGGAGATGCTCGGCCGGCGCGGCGAGGACCACCGCTTCGACGCCCCCCGCCCCGCGACCCAGCGCCGCCGCGACAAGCAGGCGGAACGCGACGAGGCGTCCCAGGAGTTCGAGGGCTTCGAGCCCTTCTGACCGACGCCGCGCACCTGAAGAGCCCGCCCACCCCGAACCGGGGAGGGGCGGGCTCGCGTTTGGTGGGCGGTTCGCTCGTCAGCTACTTCTTCATGATCTATCTCGAAGGCATCGAGATGGCGCTCGTCTTCTCCCTCAGCATGATGGGGCTGGCGCTGTCGATGTTCTTCGCCCGGCACGCGCTCGCCGACTCCTACGCGGCGTGGCACCGGGGCGTTCCGGCGGAGTCGAACTCCATGCCCCGTCGGCACGTGGCCGTCTTCTGGGGCGTGCAGATGGTCGTCGTTCCCGTGGCCGCGCTGCTCCTGTTCTGAGCCGGAGAAGGGCCCGCCCACCGTCCCCGTGGGGAAAGTGGGCGGGCCCTTGCAGAACAGCCTCAGGCGACCGGTTCCGGTGAAGCCTCGGGTTCCTTCTGCTTCGTCGTCTTCGGCTCCGGCGAAGCCTCAGCGGACGGCTTCGCCGTTGCCGTCTCCGCTGCCCGGCCCCACTTCGGCCGGGCCGCCAGGAGCGGGATCGTCATGATGCCCAGGAACATCGGGGCGAACATGTAGCGGGCCAGCGGTGCCGGGTTGGCGGCGACCACGGTCAGCTGGAGGGCGAGGGGGATGGAGAGGATGCCGACCGGGGCCCAGGAGCGGTTGCGGCGGGAGAAGATGTAGAAGACGGCGTACGCGGCGTAGCACCAGAACGCGCCCCGGAAGAGGATCCACTGGAGCTGGGGGGTCTTGCTGGCCTTCCACGTGAAGTACGCGGCGTCGTGGAGGGTGTCGCTGAGGGGGCGGATCTTCAGCTTGTCCCGGTAGGGGCTGTTGGCCATCTCCGGGTTCCAGTCGGCCCAGCCGTAGAGGTTCTTGGGGACCGACGGGACGGAGATGAGGGTGTTGCCGTCCATCGAGGCGGGGCCGGGGAAGATGCCCCAGGCGATCTGCGAGCGGCACAGGCGCGCGCCGATCATCTGGTCCGGGGTGCGTTCGAGGACGCGGCCCCACAGGTCGAGGAGCTCGGTGTTGAGCTCGGCGGCCTTCTCGCGGTTCATCGGCTTGCGCATCGCCCAGTCGGCGTTCCAGCAGTTCGCCGCGCGCCCGCTCCAGTGGGAGAGCGGCGCGACCTCGGCCATGAGCTTCTTGTCGGCGGCGGTGAACGTCCAGGGCGCCTTGCCGTACACGACGGCGATGTCGGCGTAGTTGAGGGCGTACACCTGGTCCTTGGTCGGCGTCTTGACGCCGAGCGCGGGGTAGATGACCAGCTGGAGCCCGGCCGAGATGACCGCCGGGATGACGGTCGCGATGAGTATCGCCCGGCGCATCTTCGGCAGCACCAGCAGCAGCACGGGGCAGGCGATGACGGCGACGAGGAGCCCGTTGTTGCGGAACAGCCCCATCATCAGGAACCCGGCGAACAGCACGATCACCTGGTTGCGGAACACCGTGTCGTGCACGGCCTGCCGCTCCCGCATCCGGCGTACGGTGAGCCGCCCGGCCGCGCCGAACGCGAGGAGCGCGCCGATGACGAACGGGACGTCCTTCCACACGAAGATGGTGAACGTGCCGATGGACGGCAGGACCGCGCAGGCGATGGCCGCGAGCGCGCTCCACTTGCCGGGGACCCCGAAGTGCCGCAGCGTGACGGCGACATAGGCGAGCGCGGCGGCCATGCCGACGGACTGCCCGAACGTCAGCAGCGCCAGGTCACCGGTGAGCTTGATGGACAGCCACACCAGCGCGTCGTACGCGACCGAGTGGTTGGACATCCAGTGGTTGGTGGTGACGTGCCAGACGTACGAGATGGAGTCGTAGCTCATCCCGCCCGGATAGAACGCCGCCCACCACAGCAGGAAGACGAACTGGGTGACGGCGTACACCGTGAGGGGCATGCGGCGCTTGGGCGGGATCCGCTCCCAGCGTGCTTGCAGGCTGGTCCTCATCGAGGAGACTGTGGGCACTCTCAACGCTCCGTGGCAGGTCGGTCGGGGTGCGCGAGCTCCAGCATCCGGGTGATGACCCGCTCGGCGGCGTGGCCGTCGTCGAGGTCGCAGAACATCTTCTTGAACTCGGTGTACGCGTCGGCGTAGGAGGCGTGGATGCGCTCGATGTCGCCGAGCGCGTCGATGAGGTCGTCGGATGTCTGGAGCAGCGGGCCGGGGGCCTGCCGCTCGAAGTCGAAGTAGAAGCCCCGCAGTTGGTCGCGGTAGTACTCGAGGTCGTACGTGAAGAACAGCATCGGACGGCCCGTGTTCGCGAAGTCGAACATCAGGGACGAGTAGTCCGTGACCAGGACGTCCGTGATCAGGTACAGCTCGGCGATGTCCGGGTAGCTGGAGACGTCGAAGACGAAGCCGTCCCCGGCGCCCGGGACCGCGTCGACGATGTTGGAGTGCTTGCGCACCAGCAGGACGTGGTCCTCGCCGAGCTTCTCGCGGGCCTTCTTCACGTCGACCCGCAGGTCGAACTTGTAGTTCCCGGCCCGGTAGAACTGGTCGTCGCGCCAGGTCGGCGCGTACAGCACGACCTTCTTGCCCTCCGGCAGGCCGATCCGCTCCCGCACCGTGCGCGCGAGGTCCTCGGTCTTCGGCGCGAGCAGGATGTCGTTGCGCGGGTAGCCCGACTCCAGGATCTCCCCGTCGTACTGGAAGGCCCGCTTCATGATCGGCGTCGAGAAGCGGTTCGGGGAGACGAGGAAGCTCCAGCTGGGCGTCTCCTCGGCGACCTTGGTGAGGTACTTGCGGTCGGCGAACTGGACGCTGTCGATGTCGTGGCCGATGCGCTTGAGGGGGGTGCCGTGCCAGGTCTGCACGATGACCTGGCCCTCGCGGCGCCGGATCCAGTGCGGCAGGTGCGTGTTGGTGACGATGTACCGGGAGCGGCCCAGCGCCTCGTACCAGTCGCGGCTCCACCGGCGGATCACCTTGACGCCCTCGGGGATCTGCGCCCGCTTGTCCTCGACGACCCAGATGTGCTCCAGCTCGTCGCCCCGGCGCACGAGTTCCTCGTACACCGCGCGCGGCGAGTCGGAGTACTGGCGGCCGGAGAACGACGCGTACAGCACGGTGTCGCGCAGCGGCGCGGTGCGCGCGTCGGCGTACACGCCCGTGCGCAGCTCGCGCTGGCGGAACCAGCCGAACTCGTCCGGCAGCAGGTCGGGCGCCGCCTCGATGAGGAGGCGGTCGAAGAAGCGGTGGGTGAGGGCGTAGTCCCGGCCGCGGACGGCGAACCGCAGCGGGAGCGCGCCGAGCGCGGCCGGGGCGACCCGCAGCGGCACCTCCGTACGGCTCTCGGCGGCGCGCGCCGTCAGGTACCAGCGGCCCTGCCGCAGGGGGACCTCGCTGAGGCTGTCCGGGACGGGCAGGAACTCGGCGCGGAAGACGCCGTCGACGAGGGTCGCCGGGGCGGAGTGCTCCTCGGAGTGGCGGCTGTGCCGCATGACGATCTCGACGGGCTCGTCCACCGTCACCGGCAGCGCCCCGGCGAGCGTGACGCGCCCCTCGGGGTCCACGGACAGTTCGGTGATCGCGGGCTGCGCGGCCTGGGTGCGCAGCGCGAGGCGGCCCACGCCGTCGTCGGCGACGGACACCGTGCGCCCGCCCCAGACGGGCTCGCCGGCGACGGGGTACTGGCCGGTGAGGCCGCCCTCCTGTGGCGTGACGGCGACGGGGTGGAAGCGGCCGTCCACCGACATCTCGGCGGTCCACTTGTCGGTGAGGTCCCAGTTGCCGAGGTCGCGGCCGTCGACGGCGAGGTCGGCGAGCGGGACGCGCGCGGTGAACGTCGTGCCGTCGCGCTCCACGTCGTAGGCCAGCGTCGCCTGCGTCGAGCCGTGCGTGAGGCGCAGGCCGAGCTTGCCGCCGACCGCCTCGTGGCCCAGCGTGCCGGTCAGCTCCAGGACGCCGCCCTCGGCCCGGTGGCCGGTGAGCTTGGCGCGGACCCGCTCGACGCGCAGGTAGATGTGGTCGTCGGTGACGAACGGGACGACCCGTACGTCCCGCTCGACCCAGTGCGGCACGGGGCTCTCGGCGCTGCCGCTCTCGCCGGCCTTCAGGCGGGTGCGGCGCACGATGCCCTGCTGGACGGTGGCGACGGTCAGCCGCCACACGCCGTCCCGCCAGCCGCCGCGCGCCTTGAACTTGCGCGGGTCGAGGTCGAGGGAGAACCCGGACCAGTCGTAGTTGTGCAGCGACTGCCCGGACGTCTGCGTGGCACGGGCCGCCTGGACGCGGTTCGGGCGGACCAGGACGGTGCGCCGGCTGCCGTTCTCGCGCAGCATCAGGACGCGCAGCGCCGTCGGCTGGGGGCGCTCGGCGGCCAGGTTGCGGATGTAGGCGTGGCCGGTGATGCGCAGCTTGCCGGAGTCCCAGACGATCTCCTCCGCGCGGGCGCGCGCCGAGAAGTCCGTGTCGACGCGCAGCACCGAACGCGGCACCGCGCCCTTGCCGGACAGCACCGGGTAGTCGGCGAAGTGCTTGAGGCCCTGCCGGACCACCGGGACCGCGCGGCCGGTCTCCCGCTCGTAGGCGAGGAGGTCCATCAGCTCGTCCAGGCGCTGCTCCTGGATGAGGTGGCACTTCAGGCGCAGCGAGACGGGCAGCCGGGGGAAGACCGCCGGGTCGACGCGGCCCAGGAAGTCGGCGGCGCCCGTCATGAACAGCTCGCGGAACTCGTCGCCCGCCTCGTCCAGGACGCCCATGAACAGGGGGAGTTCGTCGGTGATGAAGATCTCGTCGTACCAGCGCTTGTGCGCCGCGTACTTCTCGCCGGGCTGCGAGGCGAGGAAGCGGCTCACCGAGTCGCAGGAGCGGATGCGGTCGCGGACGTTGACGGGCTCGGTGCGCCGCTGGGTGATCGAGGGGGCGCCGCCGGTGCGCTGGCGCCACAGGTAGACCGGCTCGCCCAGCACGTCGACCGCCTTGGCGAGGAAGTGCGCGGGGAGGGTCACCGGGGCGTCCTCGTAGAGGATGCCGGGGAACTCGAAGTGGTGCTTGTCCCAGAAGGAGCGGCGGAAGACCTTGTTCCAGGCGGTGCGGTCGTAGACGAGGTCCTTGTCGCGGCTGATGTGGGTGCGCTCGCGGTCGGTGCGCAGCCGCTTCTGGTGCAGCGGGGAGTTGAGGATCTCGCCGGCCTTCAGCAGGTTGACGTTCCCGCTGGCGAAATCGGAGCCCGTCTTGTCGAGGCTCGCGATGAACCGCTCGTACGCGTCCGGCAGGACGATGTCGTCGCTGTCGACGAACGCGATGAACTCCGTGCCGTCGGTGAGGTGCGCGACGCCGGTGTTGCGGGCCGGGCCGAGGCCCTGGTTCCGCTGCGGGACCACTCTGATCCGGTCGTCCTTCGCGGCCCACCGCTCGGCGATCGCGAGGCTGCCGTCCGTCGAGCCGTCGTCCACGACGACGGCCTCCCAGTCGGTGAACGTCTGGTCCGTGAGTGACTGAAGGCACTCGTCGAGGAACAGTTCCACGTTGTAGACGGGAACGACAACTGACAGACGGGGAGGCATCGGGGTACTGCGCCTTTCTCAGGAAACCGATCGCGAAACAGCTTCAAGCCGGACACGTAGCTCTTAGCCTCGCACGGGAGGCTCCGGTTCCTGCCCCAGGAAGACGCGTCGTACGACCCGCTCCGCCGCCCGCCCGTCGTCGTACTCGCAGAACCGGCGCCGGAACTCCCCGCGGGCCTTCGCGGAGTTGTCGTCGGACCAGCGGCCGGAGCGGAAGACGTCGATGAGGTCGTCGCGGGTGGCGACCACCGGTCCGGGGGACACCGAGTGGATGTCGAAGTAGGTGCCGCGGGTGGCGCGGTAGACGTCCCAGTCGTTGGCGTACAGGACGATGGGCCGGTCGAGGAGCGCGTAGTCGAACATCAGGGACGAGTAGTCCGTGAGGAGGCAGTCCGCGGCGAGGTACAGCTCCTCGACGCTCGGGTGGCCGCTGACATCGATGACGCCCTCGCTGCCGCCGTGCGAGGTGTCGAGGTTGAAGTAGTGGGCGCGCACCAGGACCGTGAACCCGGCGCCGATGCTGTGCGCGAAGTGCTCGACGTCCAGCAGGGGCTGCGGCGTCGACTGGTAGTCGCGGTGGGTCGGCGCGTACAGGACGACCTTCTCGTCCGGCTCAAGACCCAGCTTGGCGCGGGCCTTCGCGCGGTCCTCGTCGGTCGCGTTCGCGAGGACGTCGTTGCGCGGGTAGCCGTAGTCGAGGGACGTGTACGAGGTCGAGGGGTAGGCGCGGTCCCAGACGGCGGTGGTGAAGCTGTTGGAGGAGACGCTGTAGTCCCAGCGGTCGACCCGGTCCATCAGCAGCCGCATGTCCAGCTCGGCGGCGCCCAGCGGGTATTCGACCTGGTCGACACCCATCCGCTTGAGCGGCGTGCCGTGGTGGGTCTGCACGAAGACCTGGCCGCGCCGCTTGACGACCTTCGTCGGGAAGTTGACGTTGTTGACGAAGTACTGCGAGCGCGCCATCGCCCGCCAGAACCCGAACGACCCCGGGTGCACGGTCGGCGTCCCGGCCGGCGGCCGGTTGCGCGGGCTCGGCTTCAGCACCCACGTCGGCTTCACGTTCGGCGCCAGCTCCCGCAGCTTCTGGTCGATCGCCGCCGGGTTGCAGGCGTAGTCGGCGTTCCAGTACGCGGCGAACACCGCCGTGTCCTTCTTCACCGGCAGCATCCGCTGCGCCCGGTAGTACGTCATCAGGACGGCCGTCCGCACCGGCTTCTTCAGCCTGGCCGCCGCCCGGTACGCACTGCGCGCGGGCCTGCGCAGCCGGTTCGGCAGCCGGTTCGCGACCCGCCGTACGCCCGACTTGGCCGGCTTCTTCGCGGAGTCCCGGTGGCCCGCCGGGCGGTGCCGGCGCTCGGCCTCCAGGCGCCGGCCCCGGAACTCGGCGCGGGCGCCCGCGGGCAGCCGGCCCGGCATCCGCTCGATGACTCCGAGGTGGAACGCCATCCGCTCGAACAGCGGCCCGCGCCAGCGGTCGAACTCGGGGTGCGCGGCGAGGAACCCGAAGACCAGGTCGTACTGGTCGAACACCTCGAAGTGCTTACGGCTCGCGGAGGAGAGGATCGACCCCTGCCGGCGCTGCCGGTAGTGCACGCACACCCGGTCCAGCACGGCGATCGACTCGGCGGCGACCAGCACCGGGTACGTCCACGGGGTGTCCTCGTAGTACCCGGTCGGGTACACGAACCCCCACCGCTCGACGAAGTCCCGCCGGTACGCCTTGTTCCAGGCGACCTGGAGCAGTTCGAGGAGCACCGGGTGGTCGTCGAGGGAGAAGGACCCCGCCGGGGCGTCGGTGAGCGCCTTGCGCTTCGCGTTCGGCGTGACCCGCCCGTCCCAGTACGTACGGTCGTAGTCGTAGACCAGCAGCTCCGGGTCGCCGGTGTCCTCCAGGCGGCCCGCGATCGCCTGGAGCGAGCCCGGCAGCATCACGTCGTCGCTGTCCAGGAAGATCAGGTACTCGCCCCGCGCCCGCTCCATCCCGGCGTTGCGGGCCCGGCCGAGACCGACGTTCTCGGTGAGCTGGACGGCGATCACGCGCGAGTCGGCCGCCGCGTATTCGGACATGATCTCGCCGCACGAGTCCGGCGACGCGTCATTGACCGCGATGACCTCGAAGTCCCCGTACGCCTGCTCCAGCACGGAGTCGAGGCAGTCGCGCAGGTACGCCTCCACGCCGTACGCCGGCACGACGATGCTGAAACGGGGGGACCGGTCTTCGGAGCCAGTGGCAGTCATAAGGGGTCAGTAGCTTTCGCGACGGAGGAGGAACGGGCCTCGGACGGGAGGAGGGGGCTCGGCGGAGTGGGGTTCCACGAACCCCCGGACAGCGGGTGGTTCTTTGCGGTTCCTTGGCCGTTCACTCGGCCCGGGTCAGCGCGTACCCCAGCAGCCGGCGCACCGCGTCCGAGCGCCGGTGGCGCAGGGCGCCCGGCAGCATCGTCAGCGCGTGCAGCCGCATCGACAGATGACGGCGGGCCGCCTTGGCGGCCTTGTGCCAGCCGTGCCGGTCCAGATCGTCGGCGACCTCGTTGAAGAACCGCACCGCCTCCCCGAACCGCGACCCCGTCGCCGCCTCCGCGGAGGACAGGGACGCCGAGTGGCGGCGGTAGCGGAACGCCGGGGCCGGGTCGACGACGAGGGACTCGCCGCGCCGGATCAGCTCGATGATCAGCGCCAGGTCCTGGATGACGGACAGCTCCTCGCGGAACCCGACCGCCTTGACCGCGTCCGTGCGCCAGCAGATCGACGGGAAGTACAGCCAGTTCCCGCCCAGCAGGTTCGCCGCCAGCGGCTCGCCGGACAGCACCAGGCGCTTGCCGTCGCTGGTCTTCGGCGCGTACAGGCGCCGCTTCACCTCGTCGCCGAGCGTCGTCACCGGCTTGCCGTGCTCGTCGATGACCTCGACGCCCGGCTGGTAGATCGCGGCGCCGGGCTCGGCCTCGATCGCCGCGCGCAGCGTCTCGACGTACGTCGGCATCATCAGGTCGTCGCTGCCGAGCATCGTGAAGTGGGTGGCCTCGACGAGGTCCACGCACTTCTGGAAGTTGCGGGTGATACCGAGGTTGACCTCGTTGCGCAGGTAGCGCACCCGCTCGTCGCCGAGGGAGGCGAACCACTCGGGGACGTCCGGCTCGCGGCCGTCGTCGACGACCGTCAGCCGCCAGTCCCGGTCGGTCTGGTCCAGCACGCTCTGCACGGCCGCCTGCATCAGGGCGGTGTCGCCGTAGTGCGGCAGCATGATGTCGATGGTCACGAGGCCTGCTTCTCCCGTGCCTTCTGCTGGGACCGCTTGCGCGCCGGACCCAGCGCCGAGCGGCGGCTGAAGGCCAGCAGCAGGATCATCCCGATCCGGCCCAGGTACATCGTCGCCTTCCACGGCGACTGGCTCGGCGTACCGGTCGTGCGCGCCCGCATCGCGACCGGCACCTGCTCGACCTTGTACCCGGCGCGCACCACGGCGATCGTCGACTCGACGGTGTCGCCCAGGTACTCCACGGGGTACCAGCGCGCGAACGCGTCGATCAGGTCGGGGCCGCAGGCCCTGAAGCCCGAGGTGACGTCGGTCAGCTTGGTGCGGGCCATCCGCGACAGCCAGAACGCGAGGACGAGCATCGCCCAGCGGCGCGGCCCGCGCGCCTCGTACTCGCCGGTCCCCGCGAACCGGGCGCCCATCACGAGGTCGGCGCCCGCGTCCAGGCGCGCGATCAGCTCGGGCACGTTGCGCGGGTCGTGCTGGCCGTCCGCGTCGACCTGGATGGCGACGTCGTAGCCGCGGTCGTGCGCGAACTTGTAGCCGGCGCGCATCGCGCCGCCCACGCCGAGGTTGTACGGCAGCTTCATGACCGTCGCCCCGGCCGCGCCCGCGACCTTCGCGGTCTCGTCGCCCGAGCCGTCGTCGACCACCAGGATGTCGACACCCGGCAGCGTCGCGTAGACCTCCTTGACGACGTCGGCGACGCCCTCGGATTCGTTCCACGCGGGCATGATGATCAGGACGCGCTTGCCGTCGATCACTTGAGCCTCCCCGAGTCCCCCGAGGCGACGGTCGTCTCGCCCTCGGACAGTTGTTGACGCAGTTCCTGGACGTCGATGCGCAGCAGCGCGACTTCCTCGGAGAGCGTGCGCCCCTCTTCTTCGAGGTGCCCGACCTCCCAGCTGAGCTGGAGGCAGACGATGAAGAGGAAGGCGACGCTGAGGAAGAGGATGAGGCTCACACCCGAGCGGACCCCGACGTTGCGCGCCACCCAGTCAAGGCCTGAGGGGAAGAAGCCGAGCGGGATGATCACCATGCCGGTGAACACCCACAGGAACGCGTACTTCTCCTTGAGCTTGCGGCGGCGCAGGAGTTCCACGATGCAGAGCACCAGGAAGACGCCGGTGACCGAGGTCAGCATCCACAGTTGCATGGCTAGAGGGCCTGTCTACTCTTCCGAAAAGGTGGACGGCCACAGAAAGGGGGCCGTCGGACTGTGATCCACTGTCCGTCACGGTGACTACCCAGAGTGAGGGGAAGATGGTCACTCTCGTCAGTGCGGCGAACGGTAGCCTACACGAGCTCGAACAACGAGTGTCATGAAGGCGACGACGGCGAAAGACCCCGCCGCGTACGCCACCTCCACCCGCGTCCGCAGCTCCAGCGAGCTGAACGTGACCGCCAGCAGCACCGCCGTGCCGACCACCCACGCCAGCAGCTGCTTGCGCGCGCCCCCGCTCGTCAGCAGGGCCTGGCCGAGCACCATCGCCAGCATGTACAGGGTCGTCCCCAGCGACAGCCACGCGAAGTCGACGCCCGTCAGCACGTCCGGCGCCCCGAACAGCGCCGGCAGCAGCGCCGGGCCCAGCGCGGTCGCGCCGATCCCGCCCGCGACCCCGAGGCCGCCGGTGACCGTCGCCGCCCGCAGCAGGAGCCGCCGGTAGCCCGCCCAGTCCTGCTCGGCCGCCGCCGAGGAGAGCCCCGCCAGCAGCGACACCTGGAACGCCCCGAACACGAACAGCGGGACCCGGGCCACCACCAGCGCCGACAGCAGCGCCGCGACCAGCGCGTCGTCGTTCGTCGAGATCAGCTTCGTGCTGATCACCGCGATGTTCACGAGGAGCTGCGCCAGCAGCGTCGAGCCGACCAGCAGGCCCAGGTGTTCGATCAGGTCCCGCCAGTGCGCCGGGGTGCCGTGGTGGCTGCCGCTCAGCACCGGCTTGATCGTCAGCAGCACGGCGAGCAGCGGGGCGACCGTCAGGACGGCCGCGAACGCGAACACCGACTTCACGCCGGCCACCGCGAGGATCCCCGGCAGCACGATCCTGAACGCGCCGTCCAGGCCGAGCTGCGTGCCGTACGCCTGGAAGCGGCCCAGGCCCGCCAGGACGCCGCGGGTGACGTACGCGATGGCGAGGGCCGCGAACGCGCCGCCCAGGGCGAGGACCAGGGCCTCGTCGCCGTGGAAGAGGACGTCCGCGACCTTCGCCGAGAACACCCCGAGCGGCACCAGCACCAGGGCCAGCAGCCCCAGCGACAGCGCGGCGCCGCGCCGCAGCACCGGGGCCACGCCGTCGCCGTGCACGACACGGGACGCCACGAGCCGGGTGATCTCCTGCTCCACCGGGAAGAACAGGCCGAGCCCGATCGACGACACGACCGTCCACAGCACGGAGAAGCTCGCCATGTCGTCGACGTCGAGCGTGTGCCCGGCCGCCGCGAGATGCACGTAGCTCGCTATGCCGAGCAGCGCCGTCCCCGCCCCGACGAGCGCCGTGCCGGACGGCAGGGCGGTGGTGATGCGGTCGAGGAGGCTCACCCGAGGTACTCCGCGAGCTGCGCCTTCCAGTCGGGCTGCACGGCGACACCGGCCGCGGCCCATCGGTCGTGCGCCAGCACGCTGTACGAGGGCCGGCGGGCCGGCCGTACGAACTTCTCGGACGTCGTCGGGCGCACCCGCTCCGGGTCCAGGCCCGACAGCTCGTACGCGGCGCGCGCCAGGTCGAACCAGGTCGCCGTGCCGGACGCGGTGCCGTGGTAGACGCCGGCCGGGGCGTCGCTCTCGCCGAGCGCCGCGATCTGCCGGGCCAGCGCCACCGTCCACGTCGGCTGGCCGCGCTGGTCGTCCACGACCTCGACCGTGTCCCGGGACTCGGCGAGCTTCAGCATCGTCGAGACGAAATTGCGGCCGTGGGCGCCGTACAGCCACGCCGTGCGCACGATGTATCCGGAATCCGGCAGCAGCATCTTCACGGCATTCTCACCCACGAGTTTCCCGCGCCCGTAGGCGTTCAGCGGGGCGGTGGGGGAGTCGTGGCGGTAGGGCTCGCCGGCGTCGCCGGGGAAGACGTAGTCGGTGGAGACCTGGATGAGCTTGGTGCGGCCGGGCGCGCACGCCTCGGCCAGGACGCGTACGGCTTCGCCGTTCACGCGGGTCGCGGCGGCCTCGTCCGTCTCGGCGCCGTCCACGTCCGTCCACGCGGCGGCGTTGACCACCACGTCGTGACCCTCGACGGCCGCGCGGACCGCCGCGGGGTCGGTGATGTCCAGCTCCGTGCGGGTCGGCGCGGTGACCTCGCCGGGGAGCGTGGCCACGAGGTCCCGGCCGAGCATCCCGCCCGCGCCGGTGATCAGCCAGCGCGTCATGCCGGAAGCGCCGCCTTCGCCTTGAGCGGCTCCCACCAGGCGCGGTTGTCGCGGTACCACTGGACGGTCGAGGCGAGACCCTGCTCGAAGGTCACCAGCGGCTCGTAGCCCAGCTCGGTGCGGATCTTCTCGATCGACAGGGAGTAGCGCAGGTCGTGGCCCTTGCGGTCCTCGACGTGCTCGACCATGTCCCAGCCCGCGCCGCAGGCGTCCAGGAGGAGACCGGTCAGCTCCTTGTTGGTCACCTCGGTGCCGCCGCCGATGTGGTAGACCTCACCCGGCCGGCCGCCGCGCAGGACCATCTCGATGCCCCGGCAGTGGTCGGAGACGTGCAGCCAGTCCCGGATGTTCAGGCCCTCGCCGTACAGCGGGACCTTCTTGCCGTCCAGCAGGTTCGTCGTGAACAGCGGGATCATCTTCTCCGGGAAGTGGTACTGCCCGTAGTTGTTCGAGCACCGGGTGACGACGACGTCCATGCCGTGCGTGCGGTGGTAGGACAGGGCCAGCAGGTCGGAGCCCGCCTTCGACGCCGAGTACGGCGAGTTCGGGGCCAGCGGCCAGTCCTCGGTCCAGGAGCCCTCGCTGATCGAGCCGTACACCTCGTCCGTGGAGACGTGCACGAAGCGGGCCACGCCGTGCCGCTTGGCGGCGTCCAGCAGGACCTGCGTGCCCAGCACGTTCGTCGTGACGAACGGGGAGGAGTCCGCGATCGAGCGGTCCACGTGGGACTCGGCCGCGAAGTGCACGACCGCGTCCTGGCCGCGCATCACGTCGTCGACCGTGGCGTACTCCCGGATGTCGCCGTGGACGAACGTGTAGCCCGCCTTGTCCGCGACCGGGGCCAGGTTCTCCTGGTTGCCGGAGTAGGTCAGGTTGTCGAGAACCGTGACCTGTGCGCCCTCGCCCGAGGGGAGCTCGTTCAGAAGCAGGGCCCGCACGAACTGTGACCCGATGAATCCGGCGCCGCCGGTGACAAGAATCCTCATAAGAACCCGCATTCTAGGCCGTCGGCATGGGTACTGTTCCGTGCCTGTTGTCGCTCTGTTTGTTGTGCGAACTGTGCCCGATGAGGTCGGCACCGGGACAATCGGGGGTCCCCACCTGCCGTAGGGTGCTTGTCCATGCGTGGAATCCTGCTCGCCGGTGGTACCGGTTCCCGACTGTGGCCGATCACCCGTGCGGTGTCGAAACAGCTCATGCCGGTCTTCGACAAGCCGATGATCTACTACCCGCTGACCACCCTCGTGATGGCCGGCCTCAGGGACATCCTGATCATCACCGGACCCGACGAACGACCCCAGTTCGAGCGGCTCCTCGGCGACGGCTCCGACTGGGGCCTCAACATCGAGTTCGCCACGCAGGAGAAGCCCAACGGCATCGCCGAGGCGTTCCTCATCGCCGAGGACTTCATCGGGGACGAGCCCGTCGCCCTCATCCTCGGCGACAACATCTTCCACGGCGTCGGCCTCGGCCGGCAGCTCGCGCGCTACGCCGAGCCCGAGGGCGGCGTCGTCTTCGCGCACGCCGTCTCCGACCCGACCGCCTACGGCGTCGTCGACTTCGACGAGGACGGCCGCGCCCGCTCCATCGAGGAGAAGCCCGCGCAGCCGAAGTCCCGGTACGCCGTCCCCGGGCTGTACTTCTACGACAGCCGCGTCGTCGAGATCGCCAAGAACCTCACCCCCAGCGCGCGCGGCGAGCTGGAGATCACCGACGTCAACAAGTACTACCTCGACCGGGGCGAACTGCACGTCTCCGTCCTCGACCGGGGCACCGTCTGGCTCGACACCGGCACCTTCCAGTCCCTCGTCCAGGCCTCCGAGTTCGTCCGCGTCGTCGAGGAACGCCAGGGCATGAAGATCGGCTGCCTCGAAGAGGCCGCCTGGCGCGCCGGGTTCATCGACGACGCCCAGCTGCGGGCGCTGGCCGAGCCGCTGACCAAGAGCGGGTACGGCGACTACCTGCTCGACCTGCTCACGTACGAAGCCTGAGAGCCTGAGAGAAGGACCCTGTCTCATGAAGGTCAGCCCCCTTTCCATCGAGGGTGCCTGGGAGTTCGTGCCGCGGCAGTTCGGTGACTCCCGCGGCATGTTCATGGAGCTGTACAAGGCCGAACGGCTGGAGGAGGCCGTCGGCCACGCCCTCGACCTGCGGCAGGCCAACCTCTCCGTCTCGGCGGCCGGAGTCGTGCGCGGCATCCACTTCGCGGACGTGCCGCCCAGCCAGGCCAAGTACGTCACCTGCGTCAAGGGCGCCGTCCTCGACGTCATCGTCGACATCCGCGTCGGCTCCCCGACCTTCGGCACGTGGGAGGCCGTCCGCCTCGACGACGAGACCCGCAACGCCGTGTACCTCTCCGAGGGCCTCGGCCACGGCTTCTGCGCGCTCACCGACGGCGCGACGGTGACCTACCTGTGCTCCGAGGGGTACGCGCCCCAGCGGGAACGGGGGCTGCACCCGCTGGACGCGGAGATCGGCATCGAGTGGCCGGTCTCCGGCGAGCCGGAACTGTCGGAGAAGGACGCACAGGCACCGACGCTGGCGGAGGCGCTGGAGGCGGGCATCCTGCCGAAGTACGAGGACTGCGTGGCGTACAGGCGTTCGCTGGCTTCCGCACTCTGAAACGGGCGCGCACCGCCCCGGGCTCCTCACGTACATTGCGAATCCCAGACGCAGTGAGGACACGCAGGTGACAGCGGCAAGGCAGCGGGTAGCAGACGCACGGCGAATCGTCGTCAAAGTCGGTTCTTCCTCCCTCACCACCGCCTCCGGCGGCCTCGACGCCGACCGGGTCGACGCCCTCGTCGACGTCCTGGCCAAGACCCGCAGCGGCGGCGAGAAGGAGATCGTCCTGGTCTCGTCCGGCGCGATCGCGGCGGGCCTCGCCCCGCTGGGACTGCGCCGCCGCCCCAAGGACCTGGCCCGCCAGCAGGCGGCGGCGAGCGTCGGCCAGGGCCTCCTCGTCGCCCGCTACACCGCCTCCTTCGCCCGCTACGGCGTCCGCGTCGGCCAGGTCCTCCTCACCAGCGACGACATGAGCCGCCGCGCCCACCACCGCAACGCCTCCCGCACCCTGGACAAGCTCCTCGCGATGGGCGCGTTCCCGGTCGTCAACGAGAACGACACGGTCGCCACGGACGAGATCCGCTTCGGCGACAACGACCGGCTCGCCGCCCTCGTCGCCCACCTCGTCCACGCCGACCTCCTCGTCCTCCTCTCGGACGTCGACGGCGTGTACGACGGCGACCCCGGCAGGCCCGGCACGTCGAGGATCGCGGAGGTCCACGGACCGGCGGACCTCGCGCACGTCGAGATCGGCAGCGCGGGCAAGGCGGGCGTCGGCACGGGCGGCATGGTCACGAAGGTCGAGGCGGCCCGCATCGCCGCCGCGGCCGGCATCCCGGTCGTCCTGACCAGCGCGGTCTTCGCCGCCGAGGCGCTCACCGGGGGCGACACGGGGACGTACTTCCACCCCGCGGGCAAGCGCTCCGCCGACCGCCTCCTGTGGCTCCAGCACGCCTCGACCCCGCAGGGCTCGCTGACCCTGGACGACGGCGCGGTCACGGCCGTCGTGGAGCGCCGCACGTCGCTGCTCCCGGCGGGCATCGCGGCCGTGGAGGGCGACTTCAGCGCCGGTGACCCGGTCGAGCTGCGGGACGCGAGCGGGCGGGCCGTGGCGCGGGGGCTGGTCAACTTCGACGCGAAGGAGATCCCGCAGCTGCTCGGCAGGTCGACGCGGGAGCTGGCGCGGGAGCTGGGGGCGGCGTACGAGCGGGAGGTCGTGCACCGGGACGACCTGGTGGTACTGGCGGAATCCTGACCGTACGGCGCTCTCCCCGGCGTGTGAGCGTCCCGCCCCGCATTCGAACGGTCTCCGTACCGCCGGGGGACGTTCCGTGAAAGTGCCCCGCGGACGGCGGCGGCCTGCTCAACTGTGTTCCAGGTACAAGCTGTCAAGGAGGCCGTCGTGAGTCGAACGCGCCCCGGGCCGACGGCCCGCGGGGGACTGACCAGCGTCGCGGCGGGTGAGACGTACCAGGAACCGAAGGACCTCCCCCGCCTCTGGCACGTCACCCTCAGCGTCTCCGGCGCGGCGGTCCCGGTGCAGGACCTCCGCCGGGGGCTCGAACAACTCGCCCACGACCACCCCTTCCTCCTGACCAGCCGCTACGCCCCCGACCACGCGGAGATCCGCTACTGGGAGGAGGCCCGCGACCTCCACGACGCGGCGGCCGTCGCCCTGCGCCTCTGGGGCGAACACCGCCAGACGGCCGCCCTGCCCCCCTGGGAGATCGTCGGCCTGGAGGTCATCGACCGCGAGACGTACCACCAGCGGGTCGCGGAGGGCTACGGCCCCCTCCCGGCGACCCCGGTGGGCGTGCACCCGTTCTGACCCGTCTCGCGGTGTGGACCACGAGATGGACGCCCTCACGCCGCGCACTACGCTTTCCCCATGACCACCCTCTCTCCGTACGACGCCATGTCCCCGGTCATCGAGGCCGCCTACCGGGCCAAGGCCGCCGCCGCAGATCTCGCGCCGCTGCCGAGGGCCGTGAAGGACGACGCGCTGCTCGCCATCGCGGACGCGCTGGAGGTGCGGACGGGGGAGATCGTCGAGGCGAACGCGGAGGACGTGACGCGGGCGCGCGAGGCCGGGACCAGCGAGGCGATCATCGACCGGCTGACGCTCACGCCCGAGCGGATCCGGGCCATCGCCTCCGACGTCCGGGACGTCGTCGCGCTGCCCGACCCCGTGGGCGAGGTCGTGCGCGGCTCCACCCTGCCCAACGGCATCGACCTGCGCCAGGTGCGCGTGCCGCTCGGCGTCGTCGGGATCATCTACGAGGCCCGGCCCAACGTGACCGTCGACGCCGCCGCCCTGTGCCTCAAGTCCGGCAACGCCGTCCTGCTGCGCGGCTCCGGCTCCGCCTACTCCTCCAACTCCGCCCTCGTCCGCGTCCTGCGCGACGCGGTCGGCGGCGCCGGGCTGCCCGCCGACGCCGTACAGCTCGTGCCCGGCGAAAGCCGGGAATCCGTACGGGAGTTGATGCGGGCGCGCGGGCTCGTGGACGTCCTCGTCCCGCGCGGCGGCGCCGCCCTGATCCAGACCGTGGTGTCCGAGTCGACGGTCCCGGTCATCGAGACGGGGACCGGGAACTGCCACGTGTACGTCGACGCGCAGGCCGACCTCGACATGGCGATCGACATCCTCATCAACTCCAAGGCGCAGCGCGTCAGCGTCTGCAACGCCGCCGAGACCCTCCTCGTCCACCAGGACATCGCGCCCGAGTTCCTGCCCCGCGCCCTCGACGCCCTCGCGGAGGCCGGGGTGACCGTCCACGCGGACGAGCGGGTCATGGCGTACGCGAAGGACTCGTCCGCGACGGTCGTGGAGGCCACCGCGGAGGACTGGGAGACCGAGTACCTGTCGTACGACATCGCCGCGGCCGTCGTCGACTCGCTGGACAAGGCCGTCGAGCACATCCGGCTGTGGACCTCGGGCCACACGGAGGCGATCGTCACCACCTCCCAGCAGGCCGCGCGCCGCTTCACCCAGCTGGTCGACTCGACGACCGTCGCCGTGAACGCGTCCACCCGGTTCACGGACGGCGGACAGTTCGGGTTCGGCGCGGAGATCGGCATCTCGACGCAGAAGCTGCACGCCCGGGGCCCGATGGGGCTGCCGGAGCTGACCAGCACGAAGTACATCGTCACCGGGGACGGCCACATCCGGAAGTGAACTCCCTTGCGTGAGAGGCGTCTCATCGGGTGAGCGAATATCCATACCGTCTGCCCAAACGGACCCCTCAGGTCTACTCTGGGACGATGCCGGAGGACGTGGGGGGCACGCCGTTTCCTGACGGCGGACAGCCCGACGACGACCACGACCGCGGAGTGTCGGACGAAGAGTTCGCCTCCGTGGTCTTCGACGAGGCATTCGTGCGGGCGGCCCAGCACCACGAGCCGTCCGCCGTCGAACGCCTCCTGGCCGCCGCCGAGGCGAGAGCCGAGGCCGAGGCGGAAGCCCGCGGAGGCCGCGCCCGCAGCGACCGCCACGCCCCCGTGGACGACCTCGACGACCTCGACGACCCCGAGGTCCTCGACGCCCGCTACGGCGCCCCCGCCTCGTACGGCTTCTACGGGGCGTACGGCAAACAGGTCCGCTGGCACCGCCCCGTCGCCTGGCTCCTCGCCCTCGTCATGGGCGTCGGCATGGTCGCGCTCGCCTTCACCGCCGTCTACCGGGGCGCCTCCGCGGGCAGCGGCGGCAGCCGGCAGGCACCGCCCACGTCGACCGGCGCGGACGCGACGCCGTCCGGCCCGCCGCCCGTCTCGGTGGTCCCGCAGGCGCCGTGAGCGGTTGCTGAGAACCTGTCAGAAGTTGTCCTGCGACAGGGCGTTTACCCGAGGCCCCTGAGACCTACTCTGAAGGTATGGGCGGGCCTGGAGACCCACCGGAGGGGACACCCGAGGGCACTCCTGCCGGTGGAGAGGACGAGTACCGATCCGTCGTCTTCGACGAGTCGTTCGTCCGCGCTGCCCGGCTCCAGGAGTACTCCGCGCAGGAGCGCATCGGCGACCACGCGCCCGCCGTACGGCGCAGGCCCCCGCCCTTACGCCGGGGGCTGACCCGGCAGGTCCTCTTCCTCGCCCTGCTGATCACGATCGCGTTCGGCACGGCGATCTACATGGGGGTCCGCAGCCCCTACCAGTCGCCGGGCGCCCGGCGGGCGGTCGAGCCCCTGCGGATGACCGTCGTGCCGCTCGCCCCGCAGTCCCCCGTACCCGGCGCCGCCGACGCCGGGTACCTCTTCGAGCACAGCCCCGCCGCCGAGTTCAGGACCGGCGCCGACGGGGTCACCCTGCCCGCCGCGCGGCGCACCGCCCACTTCTCCGACAGCCAGGTCGTCACCGCGCTCACCACGGCCAAGGAGTACATCGTCCGCTCGGCCCTCTACCCGGAGGTGATTCTCGGCCAGCAGATCCGGGCGGCCCGGGTGCTGCTCGACTCCGCCCAGCTCGACCAGTTCGACGCCAGCTTCACCCACCCCTCCGCCGACGGCCGCCACGCCCCCACCGGCTGGCTCGTCCGCTTCGACCCCCACCAGGTCAAGCTGGCCGACCCCGGCATCCGCGTCCGCGGCACCCTCGGCATCGCCGAGACGGACTCCGAGACCCTGGAGGTCACCGCCGACCACACCTACGTCTACGCCCTCCGCCCCGCCTCCACCCCCTCCGCCCAGGCCTCCCTGTTCACCGTCCGCCGCGAACTCCACTTCCGCTTCGACCACGACGACCTGCGCCTGCGCCAGACCCAACTCCTCGTCTCCTCGACCCAGGCGGGCCCCCTGGCCTGCTCCTCGGACGCGGTCGGCTACCTACGGCCCCTGCTGGCGGGCCAGACAGCAGGAACCGCCGGCCCCGCAGGAACAGACCCGTACGGGACGGGGACGACCGCGGCACTGTGCGGGACGCTGGCGGGCGGGGCGCTGCCGAAGGTGTGAGAGGGCCGCCGTTCATGTACATCTAGTACATTGATGGCATGAGTGATCCGGTGATTGAGTCCATGGCCGAGGTCCGTAGTCACCTCGCTGACGTGATCGACCGTGCTCGCCGGGAGGGGACCCCGACGATCATCACCCGACGCGGCAAGCAGGAAGCCGTCGTGATCGACATCGAGGAGTATCGGCGCCTGCGTGAGGTCGCGGAGAGCGCCGAGGAGGCGTGGCTGAACCGGCTGGCCGACGAGGCCGAGTCCGAGGGGGTGCAGGGGTCGGTCTCGCTCGAAGAGATGGCCGCCTTGCTCCGTGCCCATCAAGGATGACGCCGTGGGGTACCTCACGCGGTTCACGCCGCACGCCCAGCGGGACATGCTCAAGATCCCGCGCCAGGACGCCCTCCGTGTCCTGCACCGCCTCACCGAACTCCAGAAGGCGATGGACGCCGGGGACACCACCGCGTTCGACGTCAGGGCGCTCCAAGGGCACAGCGCCCGGTGGCGGCTCAGGGTCGGTGACTACCGCATCGTCTACACCGTCGAGGACGGTCAGATGATCGTGTGGGTCCTGGCGGTCGGCAACCGACGGGACGTCTACCGGCACCTTCCGTAAGCCCCCTCTCCGTACCGGGCCCGGGCGGTCGGTACGGAGAGGATGGCCGGGGTTGCTACTGCTCGTCCCCCTCCGCGTCCGTCTGCGGGCGGTCCTTCGTCGGGGTCGAGGTGCGGCCTCCGCCCCCGAAGCCCCGGCGGACCCGGCCGCCGAGGTCGCCCGCGCCGCCGGCGATGTCGGTGACCAGCTTCATCAGCGGGTCCTTGGAGTTCTTGACGTTGGAGGCGTAGCTGGCCGCGGACTCGCGGAAGGAGTCGGTGACCGAGGTGTCCTTGTCCTCGGTGCGGCGCGGGTAGTGGCCGTCCATGATGCGCTGGTAGTCGCGGGACTCGGCCCACTTCTTCAGCTCGGCGGCGCGGACGGTCGTGAAGGGGTGGGAGCGGGGGAGGACGTTGAGGATCTTGAGGACGGAGTCGCGGAGGTCGCCGCCCTCCTCGTACTCCTCGGCCTGCTTCAGGAACGCGTCGACGTTCATCTCGTGCAGGTGGTTGCCGCCCGCGATCTTCATCAGGCCGCGCATGGAGGCCTTGAGGTCCTGGCCGACGAGTAGTCCCGCGCGGTCGGCGGAGAGTTCGGACTTGCGGAACCACTCGCGCAGCGCCGTCACGATCGCCATGATCGCGAGGTTGCCCAGGGGGATCCAGGCGACGCGGAGCGCGAGGCTCGTGAGGAAGAGGAGGATCGTGCGGTACACGGAGTGCCCGGAGAGGGCGTGGCCCACCTCGTGGCCGATGACGGCCCGCATCTCCTCCTCGTCGAGGAGTTCGACGAGGCCCGTGGTGACGACGATGATCGGCTCGTCGAGACCGATGCACATGGCGTTGGGCTGCGGGTCCTGGTTGACGTACATCGCCGGGACCTTCTCCAGGTCCAGGATGTAGCAGGCGTCCCGCAGCATGTCGTTGAGGTGCGCGAACTGCTGCTCGGAGACGCGGACCGAGTCGGAGAGGAAGAGGAGGCGCAGACTGCGCTCCGGGAGGAGCCCGCTGAGCGCCTTGAACACCGTGTCGAAGCCGCTCAGCTTGCGCAGGGCGACCAGGGCGGAACGGTCGGCGGGGTGTTCGTAGGCACGCGAGGAGATCTCCGGGAATCGCCTGCGCTGCCTGCTGGGCACGTTCTCGTGGCCGCTCTGCTCGTCGTTGTTCTGCTCTGGGCCGTCGTCGGACATGTCATCCCCCATGTGCGAGATATGAGTGAGCTTCTTCGGCGGGGCTTCTTACGGCCCCTTTGCTGACCCTTGTGCGGTCCTTTGTGCCCCCGAGGACGCTGCCAGCCTAGGCGGAGTTACGGTGGACGGGCACTACACCTAAGGAGTCCCGCACCATGGAGCACAACCCCGCCGTCTGGCTCGCCGCCGCAGACCAGCAGGGACCGGGGAACCTGCTCCGGATCGTCCTGGTCGTGATGGTCGTGGGCTGTGTGCTGACGGGGTGGTTCCTGCTGCGCGGCTACAAGAAGGACGACTGACGCCCCGGGAAAGTTCCCCGCCCGGCCTGCTGGATGGCGGAGTCGGCGTGATCGCCGGCGGGGCCTCCCCGTACGATGGGCCGACGTCTTTATGTAGCCCTCACCGGATAGGTCCTGACGAAGATGAGCTTCCACAGCACCGCAGTTCAGTTGGTCACCCTCGCCGCCGAGGGCGAGGAGCACGGTGGCAACCACGAGAGCCTGGACCCGCTGGTCACCGGTGGTGCGGCCTTCCTGATCCTGATGCTCCTGCTGTGGATCACCACCCGCTTCAACCGCGACCGCTGAGACACCTGACAGGACCTTCACCCGGTGCCGGTAGGGTCTGCCGCATGGGAGAGCAGGACATGCCTACCGGCCCGTCGACCCCGGGCAAACGCCGCCTCGGCGTCATGGGCGGGACGTTCGATCCGATCCACCACGGACACCTCGTGGCGGCCAGTGAGGTCGCCGCGGCGTTCCACCTGGACGAGGTCGTGTTCGTCCCGACCGGCCAGCCCTGGCAGAAGAGCCACCGCGCGGTCTCCCCGGCGGAGGACCGCTACCTGATGACGGTCATCGCGACCGCCGAGAACCCCCAGTTCTCGGTGAGCCGCATCGACATGGACCGCGGCGGCCCCACCTACACCGTGGACACCCTGCGCGACCTGCGCGCCCTCAACCCGGACACGGACCTCTTCTTCATCACCGGCGCCGACGCGCTCGCGCAGATCGTCACCTGGCGCGACACGGACGAGCTGTTCGCCCTCGCGCACTTCATCGGCGTCACCCGTCCGGGCCACAACCTCGCCGACCCCGGCCTGCCCGACGGCATCGTCTCCCTCGTCGAGGTCCCCGCGCTCGCCATCTCCTCCACCGACTGCCGCGCACGCGTCGCGAAGGGGGACCCCGTCTGGTATCTGGTGCCGGACGGCGTCGTGCGCTACATCGACAAGCGCGAGCTGTACCGCGGCGAGTGAGGCGAGCAGGCCGAGAGGGGCACCGGTGAACAACCGCTACGACGCGGACCAGTCGGACGACGAGGAGACCCCGTACGTCGTGGTCGGCTACGACGACTACGGCCGCCCGGTCTACGGCCGCCCCCAGCAACAGGTCCCCCAGCAGCAGCCCTACGACCCGTACGCCGGCCAGCAGGGCTACGGGTACGACGCGGGCCGGCAGCAGGTCTACGAGGGCTACCCCCAGCAGCAGTACCCCCAGCAGGGCTACGGGTACGACGCGTACGGGACGGCGCAGCAGCCGGCGCCCGCACCCTCGTACCCCACCCCCTACGCCCCCTACGAGCAGACCGCGGCGGACAGCGGGCCGAGCGCCGAGCAGGCCACCGCGACCGCCTACATCCCGCCCCAGCAGTCCACCCCCGCCCCGGAGGAGGCCCCGCAGGCCCCCGCCGAGGACGCCCCCGCCGCGGAGCAACGGGAGTACAAGACCGAGCAG
This sequence comes from Streptomyces niveiscabiei, assembly GCF_033794345.1. Lineage (NCBI taxonomy): Bacteria > Bacillati > Actinomycetota > Actinomycetes > Kitasatosporales > Streptomycetaceae > Streptomyces > Streptomyces niveiscabiei. Next base: position 12,157 of record NZ_JARAYJ010000026.1, on the reverse strand, counting down.
TTCGCGTTCGTCGAGGAGCCGAGTGCCGACTCCGAGGACGTCATCGACTGGCTGAACTTCACGGAGAACCGCACGGAGCGCCGCGAGGAGGCCAAGCGGCGCGCGAAGAGCCGGCTCGTCGCGCTCGTCGTCGTCCTCGCGCTGGCCGCCGTCGGCGGGCTCGGCTATCTCGCCTACGCGGGCAAGCTCCCCGGCCTGTCCTCCTCGGACGGCAAGGCCACCACAGCGACCGGCGGCGCCGCGCAGAAGCGGGACGTCGTCGTCGTCCACCTCCACGACACCGCGAAGGGCGGCACCTCCTCGCTGCTGCTCGTCGACAACACGACCGCGAAGCGGGGGACGACGGTCCTCCTGCCGAACTCCCTCGTGGTCACCACGGACGACGGGAACAGCACGACGCTCGCGAAGTCCGTGGACGACGACGGCTCGGCGGGCACCCGGGACGCGCTGGACACCGTCCTCGGCACGAGCATCGAGGGGACCTGGCGCCTGGACACCCCCTACCTCCAGAACCTCGTCGACCTGGTCGGCGGCATCGAGGTCGACACCGACACGACCGTCCCCGACCCGGCCGCCAAGAAGGGCGCCGAGGCGCTGGTCAACAAGGGCGAGAAGCAGTCGCTCAGCGGCAAGATGGCCGTCGCGTACGCCACGTACCGGGGCGAGGAGGAGACGCAGGACGCCCAGCTCGCGCGGTTCGGGCAGGTCATGCAGGGGGTGCTGCGCAAGGTCTCCTCCGACGCGCAGGCCGCGACCGTCACCGTCCAGACCCTCGCGCAGATCCTCGACCCGTCCCTCACGGACAAGGACCTCGGCGCCTTCCTCGCGAACCTCGCCACCCTCGCCAAGGGCGGCGACTACAGGACCGACACCCTGCCCGTCCAGAAGGACGGCACCCTCAGCGCCGAGGCGAGCGGCGAGGTCGTCAAGGACGTCCTCGGCGGTACGGCCAAGAGCCCCGACCCCGGCGCCGCCGTCCGCGTCTCCGTGCAGAACGCCACCGGGAAGCGGGCCGACTCCGAGGACGCCCGCGTCGTCCTGCTCAACGGCGGCTTCACCGTCCTCGACGGCGGCACCGCCACCTCGACCGCCGCCACCTCGTCCGTCACCTACAGCGACGACGCCGACAAGAACAACGCCACCGAGGTCGCCAAGACCCTCGGCCTGGCCGACGGCGCCGTCAGGAAATCCACGGCGGCCTCCGGCGGGGACGTCACCGTGATCCTCGGGAAGGACTACAAGCGGTCGGCGTCCTGATGTTTATCGCGTGAGCGGGCTCGGCCGGCCGTGAGACCCTTGACAGGTAACCGACCGTCTAGGGAAAGCCGTGCAGTGACCGCCACCGACCGCTCTGTCCAGCTCATCTCGGCCGCCGCCCAGGCCGCGGCCGACAAGCTCGCGCACGACATCATCGCCTACGACGTGAGCGATGTGCTCTCCATCACGGACGCCTTCCTGCTCGCGTCGGCCCCCAACGACCGCCAGGTCAAGTCGATCGTCGACGAGATCGAGGAGCGGCTCAGCAAGGAGCTGGGCGCCAAGCCGGTACGCCGCGAGGGCGACCGCGAGGCGCGCTGGGTGCTGCTGGACTACGTCGACATCGTCGTCCACGTCCAGCACAGCGAGGAGCGGGTGTTCTACGCGCTGGAGCGGCTCTGGAAGGACTGCCCCGAGCTCGACCTGCCCGCCGACGCCAAGGCGACCCGCGGCAAGGGCGAGGAGCACGCCAAGCTCCAGGCCGCCGAGGACAGCGCCGGCGGTGAGTGGTGAGCGCCACGGGTGAGGTCGCCGACGGCAGGCCCGGGCGGGGCCGCCGGGTCATCCTGTGGCGGCACGGCCAGACCGCGTGGAACGTGGAACGCCGCTTCCAGGGCACCACGGACGTCGCCCTGACCGGGACCGGCGTCGCCCAGGCGCGCCGCGCCGCCCGCCTGCTGGCCTCCCTCGGGCCGGACGCCATCGTCGCCTCCGACCTCTCCCGCGCCGCCGACACGGCCGCCGAACTCGCCGCGCTCACCGGCCTCGACGTCACCCACGACGAGGCGCTGCGCGAGACGTACGCGGGCGTCTGGCAGGGGCTGACCCACGAGGAGATCGTCACGCGGTACGGCGCCGAGTACACCGCGTGGAAGCGCGGCGAGGCGGTCCGGCGGGGCGGTGGCGAGCTGGAGACCGAGGTCGCCGACCGGGCCGCCCCCGTCGTCCTGCGGCACGCCGAGAAGCTGCCCGACGACGGCACGCTCGTCGTCGTCAGCCACGGCGGCACGATCCGCACCACCATCGGGCGCCTCCTCGGGCTCGACTCCGGGAGCTGGGAGTCCCTCGGCGGGCTCTCCAACTGCTGCTGGTCCGTCCTCGGCGAGGGCGCCCGCGGCTGGCGGCTCCTGGAGCACAACGCCGGAACCCTCCCGGAACCCGTCCTCGGCGACGACGACTGACCGTCCCCGGCGGCCCGCACCCCGGATTTCACTTTCCGGCAGGTCGCAGGCTAAAGTTCTTCTTGTTCGCCCGGCCAGACGGAACGGGAAGAACACAAGGGGCTATAGCTCAGTTGGTAGAGCGCCTGCATGGCATGCAGGAGGTCAGGAGTTCAATTCTCCTTAGCTCCACTCCTCAGGATCCCGTCCCCGGTGGGGGCGGGATTCTTTGTCGTCAGCCGCCTTGTCCGCTCCGCCGATTCCTCGTCGCTCGGCGTGTAGACGACGATCCGGCACTCCGGCATCCCGTCGATCGACAGGGACATCGAGGTCATCCGCAGTTCGCCGACTCCGCAGTCGCGGAAGACCTTCACACGGCGGCCGGGTTCCACGACGTCGCCGGACTTCCAGAGGCGGGCGAACATCTCGCTGGCCGCGGACAGGCTCTGGACGAACCCCTCCCAGGCCGGTTCGCCGGCGTGCAGGCCGTAGGCGGAGCGCATCGTGGCGACCATGACCGGGAGTTCCTGGTCGCGGAAGGCGAGGGGGCACTCCTCGTCGCCCGCGGTGAACAGGCGCCACAGGGCGTTCTGCACGCCCTCCTCGACGGGGAAGAACAGGGCGCGGTAGGCGGAGTTGGTGGCGAGGATGTCGTAGCGGGCGTTGTAGACGACCGCCGGGCGCGGGGCGAGGGCGTCGAGGATGCCCTGGACCTCCGGGGTGACGCGGTGGTTCTCGGCCCGCGGGTGGGCGGTGAACGGGACTTCCGCGAGGTGGTAGAGGTGCTCGCGCTCGGGCTGGTCGAGGCGCAGGGTGCGCGCGATTGCGTCCAGGACCTGCGCGGAGGCGTTGATCGGGCGGCCCTGTTCCAGCCACGTGTACCAGGTGACGCCGACGCCGGAGAGCTGGGCGACCTCCTCGCGGCGCAGGCCGGGGGTGCGGCGGCGCAGGCCGGGGGCCATGCCGACGTCGGCCGGGGTGAGGCGGGCGCGGCGGGTGCGCAGGAAGGCGGCCAGCTCGGGGCGGCGGCGCTGCGCGGCGCGTGTCGTTGTCGTCGTTGTCGGCATCGTCCCCACCGTCACGTCCCCCATCCTCGAACTCCCCCTCGCGTGCCGCCAGTTGGCTGCCTGGTGGTGTCGGTACCAGCATCGGTGAGCTCTCGGCACCCGTACCGGAGCGGGGTCAGGCTCGGCGGCATGACCACCACACCGCTTGCTCCAAGTAAAACCCCCGCCACTGACAGTGGCTCCGGGCGGCTGCTCGCCGCCGTGCTCGCCGCCCTGTTCATGGCGCTGCTCGACGTCTTCATCGTGAACGTCGCGGCCCCCACGATCGGTTCCGACCTCGGCGCCTCGGGGGCGCAGCTCCAGCTCGTCGTGGCCGGGTACGCGATCACGTACTCGGTGCTGCTGATCACCGGTGCGCGGCTGGGGGACCGGTTCGGGCACGGGCGGGTGCATCTCGCCGGGCTCGCGTTGTTCACGGGGGCGTCGCTCGCGTGCGGGCTCGCGCAGGGGGCGGCCGGGCTGATCGGCTTCCGGCTGGTGCAGGGCGCCGGGTCGGCCGTCATGATTCCGCAGGTGCTGAGCCTCATCCAGCGGGCGTTCACCGGGGAGGCGCGGGTGCGGGCGCTCGGGGTGTACTCGGCCGTCCTCGCGGTCGGCGCGGCGGCCGGGCAGATCGTCGGCGGGGTGCTGGTGAGCGCGGACCTGTTCGGGACCGGGTGGCGGCCGGTGTTCCTGGTGAACGTGCCGGTCGGGGTGTTCCTGCTGGTCGTGGGGCGGCGCGTGCTCCCGCGCGCGGGTGGTGCCGGGTCCGCGCGCCGGCTGGACTGGCCCGGACAGCTCCTGCTCGGGGCGGCCGTGTCGCTCGTGACCGTGCCGCTGGTGCTCGGGCAGGAGGCCGGCTGGCCGCTGTGGTCGTGGCTGTCGCTGCTCGCCGGGGCCGCCGTCCTCGCCCTGTTCCGCGCCCACGAGTCGAGGCTCGCCCGGCACGGGGGCGTACCGCTGATCGCGCCCCGGGTGCTGCGCCACCCCGGTACGGCCCTGGCCGTCGTACGGATCGCCGCCGTGATGGCCGTCAACGGGGCCTTCCTGTTTGTCCTGACGCTGCATCTCCAGGCCGGGCTCGGGTACAGCGCGCTGCGCGCGGGGCTGACGTTCGGGCCGACCGCCGTGGTGTTCGGGGCGGTCGGGCTGACCTGGCGGAGGTGGCCGGCCCGGCTCCAGCGGGCGCTGGTGCCGGGCGGGTTCGCGCTCGTCGCGGCGGCGGTGACCGGGGTGGGGCTCGCGCTGCGGGACGGGAGCCACGGCGGGGCGGCCGTGTACGTCGCGTACGCGGGCCTGGGGGCCGGGCTCGCGATGGCCTTCGGGCCGACCCTCACGCGCGCGCTGGCGGCCGTACGGGCCGAGGACGCGGCGGACGCCAGCGGGCTGCTCGCGACCGTCACCCAGGTCGGCCAGCTGGTCGGCGTCTCGGCCTTCGGCACACTCTTCCTGAACCGCCTTGAGTCACTTGAGGGGCCTCGGGCGTATACCTCTTCGGAAGCGCTTCTCGTGTGCATGTACGCGCTTGCCGCGACCGCCGTCGCGGGGGCCGTGTCCGGACTGGTACTGAGGCGTCGCTGACCGTGTCGGTCCGGCCGTGGCAGAATCAAACGGCCGGATGGGAGCGCGGCCCGACGGGAGGGAGCAGTGATGCCTGCGAGCATCCTCGGAGAGGTCGGCCACCTCTCCGGAGCGGGGTCGACACGGGACACGGCCACCCGGCTCTCCTGCCCTTCCTGCGGTTCCGCGTTCGTCGCCCAGGTCCTCGGCGACAACGGCGGGATCTCCTACGTGTGCACGGCCTGCGGCCACAGCTGGAGCTGAGCGATGGGTGCACACAGGCGGAAATGCGACTGGTGCGGGAGCGGCACCCCGATCGTCCGCGACATGGAACCGGTCAACCCCGAGTACCAGTACTGGTGCGAGGAATGCGCGCGGGCGCTGATCATAAAAGGCGACCCCATCGAGACGTACCGCGAGCTGGAGGGCGAGCCCATCTACGGGCGGCTCCTGGAGGAGCACTGCACCCTCAAGCGCTTCTACTCCTTCGTCACCGCGTAAACCGATTTGGTGGAGCACCCCGGTGACCGTGTAATGTTGGCGTCGCCGCCAGGGAAACCCGGCGGACCACCGCACGGGGCTATAGCTCAGTTGGTAGAGCGCCTGCATGGCATGCAGGAGGTCAGGAGTTCAATTCTCCTTAGCTCCACAGCAGATCCCGCCGGATCCTTCCTGGATCCGGCGGGATTTTTCGTTGCCCATGGGGGGTGGGACGGAAGGGGCCGCCCTCGGTGGACGGCCCCTTCGGTGTCCGGGTCAGCGGCCCAGCGCCCGCCGTCCCCTGCCCCCGCCGCCCTCGCGGTTCGAGAGGACCGGGAGGTTCTTGGCGGGAGCCTGGCCCCGGGTGTCCTCCTCGATGCGCAGGGCGAGGGCGGGGCAGCGGCGCACCGCGCGTAGAGCTTTGGCCTCGGCGTACCGGGGCACCTTGGCCTGGGCGACGGTGGGGAAGCCGTCGGCGCCGAGCTGGAAGACCTCCGGGAGGATGTCCGCGCACAGGCCGTGGCCCCGGCACAGGGTCCAGTCGACGAAGATCTTCTGGCGGCTGCCCGAGGCGTCCTCCGCAGGCGCGCCGCCCGGGATGCCGGCCGGGAGCTGGCCGTCCTCGAAGAGGGGGAGCACGCCCTCCACGGGGCGCCCGCAGCCGTTGCCCAGGACGTGCGCCGCGAGGTCGTCCGTGAACGCCTTGATGGTCGATTCGAGGAACATCGCGGAGCCGTCGGGGTGCGAACAGGCGCCGCGTCTCTTGACGTTGCGGGCGACCTGCTTGAGGGCCTCAAGGGCGGCGGGACCACCGCCGTTGAGGATGTCCTCCATACCGCGCGCGGCGGCCGGCAGCCCCAGGTAGCAGGGGCCGCACTGCCCCGCGCTCTCCTCCGCCAGCCACTGCGCCACGCGCAGCGACTCGCCCAGCGGGCACGTCTCCTGACTGATCGGCAGGATCGCCCCCGCGCCCAGCGCGCCGCCCACGGCGTCCAGGGAGTTGCGGGAGACGACGGCCTCGTTGACCGTCGCCGCGTCGATCCACTTGCCGTGGTAGCCGCCCGTCAGCACGCCCTGCGGGACCGGCGGGGCACCGGCGAGCTGGAGGACGTACCGCAGCGGCACGCCCGTCGGGACCTCGATGACCATCGGGCGGGCCACCGCGCCGGAGACGGTCAGCATGACGGTGCCCGGCTCGTCGTACAGGCCCGTGTTGCCGTAGCGCTCCGGGCCGATGCGGGCCGCGATGGCGAGCTGGGCGAAGGTCTCGGCGTTCGACAGGAGGGTCGGGGCGCCGCCGACGCCGTTCTGGGAGGCGCTGGTCTTGCGGCCCGGCGGGATCGCGGGGCCGCCGTCGATCGAGCGGATCAGGGACGCGGCGGCGCCCGTCACCATGCGGATCGGGTTGCGCTGCACGAAGGCGCGCAGCGCGGAACGCCGGCTGTCGCTGAGGCCGCGCTCGGCGAGGGCCGCCTCCATCGAGCGCTGCGTCGACTCACGGGTGACCCCCACCACGAGCGTGCGGGCACCGAGCGCCTCGGCGCACAGCAGCGCGCCGTCCAGGATGAGGTGCGGGGCACGGTTGATCATCACCGTGTCCTTGCGGCAGGCCGGTTCGTCCTCGCTGCCGTTGATGACGACGACGGGCCGGATGCCCTTCTTGATCGCCGCGTCCGCGACCGAGCGCAGCTTCTTGTGGAACGGGAAGCCCGCCCCGCCGCGCCCCTTGAGGCTGATCCGCTCGGCCAGTTGCGCGAGCTTCTCGCCGCCGATCGGCTCCAGCGGCCCGTGCACCTTCAGATGCATGGGCAGATCGAGCCGTTCGACAAGGTCGAAACCCGACGTGAGCTGCGGAAGACCGACCACGCGGACCTCTGGGACGTCGGGCAGGGCCTCGTTCACCTATAGCCTCCGGAAGGCGTGTTCCAAGCTTCGCCCGAGCCGGGCGGGGTCCCGTTGTTGTACGGGTCGTTCGGGTTGGGGGTCTGGCCGGGCTGCGGGGTGCCGTACACCGGGATGTTGAACCCGGTGTCCTGCATCGGGTCGTACGCGGACGGCGGGGCCTCGCCGACCGGCGGCGGGGACGGGACGGGCCAGCTGCCGGACGTGCTGCCGGGGCCGTCCATGCGCGGCATCGCCGCCGTGGCCTGCGTGTCGTACGGCATGCCCGCGCCGTACGTCGGCTGCGGGGTGGGCGGCGCGTTGCGGTAGGCGGCGGCGAAACCGCCCGCCTCCGGGGCGGGCGTACCGAACAGCGACGACGTCTTCGGGGCCGCCGGGCGTTCGCGCTCGGCGCGCGGGGCGCGCTCCTGGGGGCCGGACTCGGCGACCCGCGCGCGGCTCTGCTCCAGGTCGTCGCGCATGCCGCCCTCGGAGCCGATGATCGCGCCGAGGCGGTCGGCGACCTTGCGCTTGAAGGAGCGGGGGGCGGCGCGCAGGGCGAGCGCGGCGATCACGCCGACCAGGCAGAGCTGGTAGCTCACCACGAAGAACGGCTTGGCCGCGCGGCCCGCGAACAGGCCGTGGACCAGGGCCGCGCACAGCGCCGGGTAGGCCATCATGTGCATCATCCGCCAGCGCGCGGCGGTCGCCGCCGGGGAGGCGAACTGGTTGCGCAGCGCGCCCGTCACGCCGACGAAGATCATCAGCAGCGCGGCCAGCGAGCCGAGGCCGATCAGGCCGCCGCTGCCGCTGATGCCGAGGCTGAAGGGGATCAGCGCGCCGATCAGGACCGTGTGCTCCAGCGCGAGCTTGATGCTGATGTGCACGAGCAGGAACGCGATCGAGGCGACGGCGGTCACCCGGTGGATGCCCTGCGCCACGATCCGCTGACGCGTGTTGAGGATCAGCCGGTCCTGGGCGACGAGCCCCCAGATCACCGAGCAGGTGAGGCTCACCAGGGAGAGCACGCCCGCACCGAAGTTCAGGAACTCCTGGAGCCAGTTGCCTCCGAGGACCACCACCACGGGTATGAGGACGAGGACGACAGCCGTCGCGATCCCGTACGCGGACCGCCCCGGCTGGGGGAGCGAGGTGTTACTACGACGAGGGTTCATGGGGGCAACTCCGAGCAGTCCGGGAAAGCGGTCCCGCTGCCGAACTCTAAGTGGGCGCCATACCGATGGGTACGAGTTTGAGTTATTGGGCTGTTACCTAAGGGAGGGGTGGCCGAGGCGATGTCCCTATAGGAGGTGTTGTGTCAGGTAATTTTTGAACAGTAGTCAGTTTTTGCTCCCGTGCTCGCGGTGTCGTACAGCTATACGCAGGTTCGTCGCAGCTTGCTCAAGCCCTGCGGTACCCTGACGACATGTGTGCCGTACGCCTTCTGCTTAGCGGGCCGCGCTGACCAGTCCCGACCGCCGGTGAGTGTGGTCGGAGTCGGCGTGGCTTCCCCTCCTGCGCGAGGGGATTTTTCGTTTCCGGGCCCCGCTGGGCAGATGACGATCGATGGAGCTTTGAGGATCATGAGCGAGACGAACCCCGCAGCCGCCGAGACGGTTGCGCCGCACCGCTACACGGCCGCGCTGGCCGCCGACATCGAGGCACGCTGGCAGGACTTCTGGGACGCCGAGGGCACGTACTCCGCGCCCAACCCCACGGGCGACCTGGCCGGTGACCCCGAGGTCGTCGCCCGGCCCAAGAAGTTCATCATGGACATGTTCCCCTACCCCTCCGGCGCGGGGCTGCACGTCGGCCACCCCCTGGGGTACATCGCCACCGACGTCTACGCCCGCTTCCAGCGCATGACCGGGCACAACGTCCTGCACACCCTGGGCTTCGACGCGTTCGGGCTGCCCGCCGAGCAGTACGCCGTGCAGACCGGCACGCACCCGCGCGTGTCCACCGAGGCCAACATGGAGAACATGAAGGCCCAGCTGCGCCGGCTGGGCCTGGGCCACGACAAGCGCCGCTCCTTCGCGACCATCGACCCCGAGTACTACAAGTGGACCCAGTGGATCTTCGTCCAGATCTTCGAGTCCTGGTACGACGAGGAGGCGGGCAGGGCCCGGCCGATCAGCGAGCTGGTCGCGCAGTTCGAGAGCGGTGAGCGGGCGGTTCCCGGCGGCGGTTCCTGGAGCGCGCTGAGCGCCGCCGAGCGGGCCGACCTGCTGGGGGAGTACCGGCTGGCGTACGCCTCCGAGGCGCCGGTCAACTGGTGCCCCGGGCTGGGGACCGTGCTGGCCAACGAGGAGGTCACCGCCGACGGGCGGTCCGAGCGCGGGAACTTCCCCGTGTTCAAGACCAAGCTGCGGCAGTGGAACATGCGGATCACCGCGTATGCCGATCGGCTGCTGGACGATCTGGACGAGCTGGACTGGCCCGAGGCCATCAAGTTGCAGCAGCGGAACTGGATCGGGCGCAGTGAGGGGGCTCGGGTCGACTTCGCGGTGAGCGGTTCGGCCGGGGGCGCTTCGGCCGGGGGCGCTTCGGCGGGTGAGGCCGAAGATCGGATTACCGTATTCACCACCCGGCCCGACACCCTGTTCGGCGCGACCTACATGGTCCTGGCCCCCGAACACCCCCTGGTCGAGAAGATCACCGCCGCCGTCTGGCCCGAGGGCACGCACGAGGTATGGACCGGCGGGCACGCCACCCCCGTCGACGCCGTCGCCGCCTACCGCGCGCAGGCCGGGGCCAAGTCCGACGTCGAGCGGCAGGCCGAGGCCAAGGAGAAGACCGGCGTCTTCACCGGGGCGTACGCCGTCAACCCCGTCAACGGCGAGCAGGTCCCCGTCTTCATCGCCGACTACGTCCTGATGGGCTACGGCACCGGCGCCATCATGGCCGTACCCGCCGGTGACCAGCGCGACTTCGAGTTCGCGCGCGCCTTCGAGCTGCCGATCACCTGCATCGTCGAGCCGACCGACGGGCGCGGCACCGACACCGCCGCGTGGGAGGACGCCTTCTCGTCGTACGACGCGAAGATCGTCAACTCCGCCAACGGCGAGATCTCGCTGGACGGGCTGCCCGTCGCCGAGGCCAAGGTGCGCGTCACCGAGTGGCTGGAGCGCAAGGGGATCGGGCGCGGGACCGTCAACTTCCGGCTGCGGGACTGGCTGTTCAGCCGTCAGCGGTACTGGGGCGAGCCCTTCCCGATCGTGTACGACGAGGACGGTGTCGCGCACGCGCTGCCCGAGTCGATGCTGCCGCTGGAGCTGCCCGAGGTCGACGACTACTCGCCGCGTACGTTCGACCCCGACGACGCGGACACCAAGCCCGAGCCGCCGCTGTCCCGCAAGCAGGACTGGGTCGACGTCACGCTGGATCTGGGCGACGGGCCCCGGAAGTACCGGCGTGAGACCAACACCATGCCCAACTGGGCCGGATCCTGCTGGTACGAGCTGCGGTATCTGGACCCGCACAACTCCGCCCAGCTGGTCGATCCCTCGATCGAGCAGTACTGGATGGGGCCGCGTGCCGGTCAGCCCCACGGGGGCGTCGACCTGTACGTCGGGGGCGCCGAGCACGCCGTCCTGCACCTGCTGTACGCCCGGTTCTGGTCCAAGGTGCTGTTCGACCTGGGGCACGTCTCGTCCGCCGAGCCGTTCCACAAGCTGTTCAACCAGGGGATGATCCAGGCGTACGTCTACCGCGACGAGCGCGGGTTCCCGGTGCCCGCCGCCGAGGTCGAGGAGCGGGACGGTTCGTACTTCTACCAGGGCGAGAAGGTTTCGCGGCTGCTGGGGAAGATGGGCAAGTCCCTGAAGAACGCCGTCACTCCCGACGAGATCTGTGAGGAGTACGGGGCCGACACGCTGCGGCTGTACGAGATGGCCATGGGGCCGCTGGACGTCTCCCGGCCCTGGGACACCCGGGCCGTCGTCGGGCAGTTCCGGCTGTTGCAGCGGCTGTGGCGGAATGTCGTCGACGAGGCTAGCGGTGCGGTGACCGTTGTCGACGTCGCTCCTGACGAGGCCACGCTGCGTGCCCTGCACAAGGCCATCGACGGGGTGCGTGGTGATCTGGAGGGGCTGCGGTTCAACACCGCCATCGCCAAGATCACCGAGCTGAACAACCATCTGACCAAGGTGGGGGGGCCGGTTTCCCGGTCCGTCGCCGAGGCGCTGGTGCTGCTGGTCGCTCCGCTGGCTCCGCACGTCGCCGAGGAGCTGTGGCGGAAGCTGGGGCACACGTCGTCCGTCGTGCATCAGGCTCTGCCGGTCGCCGATCCCGCGTACGTCGTCGACGAGACCGTCACCTGCGTCGTTCAGATCAAGGGGAAGGTCAAGGCTCGGCTGGAGGTGTCGCCGGGGATCTCCGAGGAGGAGCTGGAGAAGGTGGCGCTGGGGGATGAGGCCGTGGTCAAGGCGCTGGACGGGGCTGCGGTGCGGAAGGTGATCGTTCGGGCGCCGAAGCTGGTGAACATCGTCACCGGGTGAGGTGTGTGGTGCGTGGGCGCGCTCTGTTCCGGCTGGGGTCGGGGTGGGGCGCGCTTTGCGTTGAGGGCTGTGGGTGGGTTTCCCGGGTGGGTTTCTCGGGTGGGTTTCTCGCCCCCGCCGCCCCTACCCTTCCCGTCCTCCAGGGGCTCCGCCCCTTCGACCCCGCCAAGGGGCTCCGCCCCCTGGACCCCCGTCGGCCCGAAGGGCCTCGTCATCATGCGCCGGCGGGGCTGGGTGGGGGTGGGGTGGGTGGGGGCGTGGTCGGCAGGGTGGG
>NZ_JARAYJ010000025.1:0-141020 GCF_033794345.1 Streptomyces niveiscabiei | reverse complement strand
CGAACCGAACTCCACGACGCATTCGTCTCTTTGGCCTGCGCTCTGATCTGCTGGAGACGCCTCAAGAAACACCGATCATGATCGTGTTACGAGCTCTTACGCGCGCTTCTACTCTCATCCATGCTGGGCGCATGTGGCTAGGCCATTCATCCAGCCCGATGCCCGCCCCCGGAATGCTGCGCACGGGGTGCCATTCCAGTACCCCCTTGGGGGTGGAATGCCCTTTGTCCACCTCCCGTGCCCAACGCTGCGCAACGAGGTATTCGGCAACGTCGGCAGGGACACGTACCCGAACGCCGGAAGGGACCGGCTTGCCGTCAATGACAAGACCGGTCCCTATCTCAACGTGCTTAGGTGATGCGCTGTCAGCGGAGTTGAACAGTTCTCCCAGTGCCATTACACGGTGATGGTCATCTTGACGACTGCCGCCGCATTGGGTACGGCGATTGCCGCGCGCATGATGGCACGGGCACCGATGCCGTCTTTGAAGAACCCGGCATCCGACGAAGTCTCAAACCTCGCATCCTGCCGAATGATCGCGTAAATCTCCGATGCGTCATAGACGAGAATCGTGTTCGCGTCCACGTACGGGGAGACCTTCACAGGCACGCCGAGGATGCTGCGAGAGACGCCGTCCGTGCCAGAACCAGCACCCGCACTGAGAAGTTGTCGGCCCGTCGTGTCCTTGAGGCCGAGAAGCTGAGCCCAACGCGTCGGATTCATGACGACGACACCCGGAGTCGCAGACACGTCCTCCAACATTCCGAATGCCTCAGCGAACGGCGCAAGATCCTTCGGTTCAGCGGTCAGCGACAGCGTTTGAATTCCGGCCGTGTTGGCGATACCCGCGAACTTGTCGGCGCCCATTGTGCCAGTAAGAGCCTGCTTATCGAAGCCAAGAGCGAGAGTGCGGAGCATACTCTTCGAAATGGCGTTCAGTGAAACACCGTCTGAGTCGTTGACGAACTCACTCGAAAGCATTTCAGACGTGGCGATCTTCATCGGCTTCACAGTCAGCAGACCAGCCGCGAAACCACCTGTCGGCAGGTCTGCAAGCTCACCAACGAAAGCTGGAGCGAAGTCGGAAGCGATCACTGGCGTCCTCCATTCGGATGAACTCGTTGCGACCCGGTTCACGCCGCTGGAAAGCACTACCGAGCTGGGCGCCATAAGGTCAACGAAATGTCTACTGTGATCCGCCGGGTTGAAGCTCCCAGCAGTGCCATCCGAAGTCAGGTTGCGGGACTCCGCAAGCTTTTCATACAGGAGATCACCAGCACTCGCCTTGCGGGCGATAGAAGCCCGATCAGAAGGCGACTTCATGGCAGAAAGAGCGGCCGTTCGCCCAGCGTTGTACGCCTCAAGCTCCGCGCGCTTCTCGTTAAGATCGGCACGCTTCTCGCCATCGGCCCCAGCGTCACGGAGTTCAGCGACAAGCTTTTCAGCACGGTCGCTCTCGGCAAGCACCCTACGAGCAGCGGCGATATCTACGTTGGCCATGTTTCCCCTTTCGAGGGCGCGCGCCGATACCGTCGCGTCGGAATAGGCAGGAGTATGAACGGGACCAAGCTCAATGATGCGCATTGCGGTAACCGTGCGGTGCGGCTTCTCGCCGCCGTAGTCCCAATCTTCAGCGTCAGCGATGAACGTGAACGACGAACCGAAAATGTCGCCGCGCTTCACAAGCTCATGAACGCTGCGCCCTAGTTCCGTGTCCGGAAGGTCAACGTCGTAGCGGATACCGATGGAATCCACGGTCATCGCGAGCGTGCCGGAACGCGTACGCCCAAGGATGTTGTCCGCGTTGTGATTCCATGTGGCTAGGACGTCGTCACCCTCATTGGTCCACGCGTCGGCTGCAATGGACTCGGTGAACGTCCCGATGGCGGCAGTCGAGTTAAATACGACGGCATAGCCGCTGAGCTTTCGAGTGCCGTCCACAGTGATCCGCTGTGGCGCTGCACGCGTCTCGATATCAGGCAAGATAGTTCCGTCCTCATGTGTGGCGGAATATGAGAAGCCCCCTCCCGAGGAGCGACCGAACGCGCCACCACACGCGCAACAGAAGCTCAACCCGGAAGGGGGCTTGAATATGTGCATTGACCTGAGCGGGCTGAAGCGCATCAAGGCCACCGGCACACAGCGGGATCACGGGGCGGGTAATCGTGGTGGACCCGCAGCGAGGCACGTAGGCGCCTCTACCTATATGAAGTGAGTCGGTGACCTGAAGGGAAAGCAGCACGACGCGGCGTCCGGTCGGTGACGTTGCGACGATGGGACGCGGTTTCTGGATTACCTATAGAGTTTCTTATGTGAATTCTGGTTATTGATCACAGCGTCACAACATCACAGAGCCCAGGTCCGAGGGCTGCACCCCGCGCGCTGCGGTGACGATGCATCGGAGCCGTCAGATGCCTGTCTGCGACCCGCTGAGCGCTTCTCCGTCCCCTGGTGACCCGCGCCCCCTCAGAGCTCCGCACACGGGCATACAGAAGCCCCCCGACTCCTCTGTGGAGATCGGGGGGCTTGATCAACCTAGGCGAGCGGGAAGCTACGCGCTCAGTGCTACTTCCTCAGCCAACTTGTGTTCCCGGCGACGCTGCATGGTCTTTCGCGCGCCCTCAAGGACGTCGTCTGGCATCCCGTCCTTGTCTCGCCAGTCCGGCACGAGTCGTTCGGTGATCGGGGTTCGGTCACCCCGAAATTTCGCGGGCAGGAGTGTGACGCTCTTCAGCGCTGCCGACAGAAGCGCGCGCTTCCCTTCCAACCCTTCCGCGTCCCACAGCACGGCCAGCGCTTCGGCGCTCATCAGCGGCGTAAGGTCCGCTTCCTTCTCCAACTCGGCCAACTCGGCTTTCAGGGAGGCGATTTGAGCGCCCAAGTCGTTGCGGAGGGTTTCGTACTGCGTTTCATCCATACCGCCGACGAAGAATTCCTTGTTGAGTCGGATTTCACGGCTTACGGCACTGTCCAGCGCTGCCGAGACTGCCCCCTTACGCGCTTGCTTCTCCGGGTCCTGATAGTTCAGGAAGCGGCGCGCGATATTGATGATGGTCGGGCTTTCCGGGCTCAGCCTCAGCACGTGACTCACCCACAGCGAACCCATGGCGTCATCAATTCGCTCTCGCTGACTAGCGACGCCCTTGCACACGGACGGTCCCTGATTGATGCGCGCCTGGCATCGGTAGTTACGCCCGCCGTTCCCCATAGGTCCCTTGCAGTGCGGGCAGCGGAGAATACCGGTCATGATGGTTGCCGCTTTACGGATACCGCGTGTGCGGTCACCGATAGCCGTTCCTGCCCGGCTTCGCCCGCTGATCAGTTCATTGATCTTGACCCATTCGGCATAGGTGACGACACCTTGACCACAAGTGATTGGATGCCCGTCGTTCCCCATAAGAGGCTCACCACCCCGATACCACTTGTCCAGCGGTTGACCGAATTCATCAGTCGCACGTTCCCGGTTGGGGATGAGTCCAGCCCAGGAAGGCGAGTGGGCAAGGTGAATGATCGTCTGTGCGCGCCATTGCTTCCCCTTGCGGGTGCGGATCTTCTCCTTGTTCAGCGTCTCCGCCACCTCAGCGGGGGTTACGGCGTCAAGCAAGAGTTCGGCTATTCGGCGGGCCGTCGGGTACTCCGCCGCCTTGTGCCGAAGCTTGCCGTCCACGCATTCGAGCCCGTAGGGCGTAACGCCGCCCAGCCACTTGCCCTCAGTTTTGTGCGAGTCCATGCCGTTCTTCGTACGAAGGGAAATGTCTTTCGCTTCGTCGCGCGCTCGCTCACTGAGGATGGCGAACACCATTCGGCTTCCCTTGCTGGAGTCCAGCCCTTCGGTCACGCTCACGATGCGCGCGCCGCGCTTGTCGAACTCGTCGAGCAACAGTCCGACGTGACCCATACCCCGGCGGCTCAACCGGTCCGTCTTCCAGATGTAGAGGGTCTTGGAAAGCCCTGCCTTCACGGCGGAAATGGCTTTGTCGAACTCCTCGCGCTTCACATACGCCTTCGAAGCGCTCTTCTGCTCGAACCACACATGCCGAATGCGCTTCCCTTCGCTGAGCGCCGTCCGGCAGATATCGCGTATGTGGCCACGCAGCGAGGCAAGGTCATCGCTCTTCTTGCTGCGCCTGATGTACGCCTCAGCAAGGTCGGCGGGGTCGCCCGTGGCTACGTCCCAGAGCCCCAGGGCGCGAAGCTCTTCTTCCTCGAAGCCCAGCGCACGCATCGTCGGGAGGTCGTCGCGTTCCATCGGTCCCCTTCAGGGTCGGTGTCACGCTCCTGAAAGGGTGTCGGTGACCTGACGGCCCGTTTCCCCAGGTGGGAGCGGTGTTGGACCGTTGGTTCACAGGTGGGCGTGGATGAACTTCTCGTGGTTCGCCTCCGCGTACGACAACGACGACGTGCCGTACCGGGTCGTGACGCTCGTGCAGATCGCGGGCGTGCTGGTGCTGGCGGCGGGGGTGTCGCGGGCCTTCGACGAGCAGGACTTCCTGGTCGTGTGGCTCGGGTACCTGATCATGCGGCTGGCGATGGCGGCGCAGTGGCTGCGGGCGGCGGTGTCGACGGCCGGCGCGGAGCGGACGGTGGCGCTGCGGTACGCGACGGGGGTGCTGGCGTGCCAGGCGGGGTGGCTGGGGCTGCTCGTGTTCCCCGAGGGCGCGCGGGTGTGGGTGTTCCTCGTGATGGTGGTCGCCGAGCTGGGCGTGCCGGTGTTCGCGGAGCGGGACTCGCGGACCGCGTGGCATCCGCATCACATCGCCGAGCGGTACGGGCTGTTCACGATCATCGTGCTGGGCGAGACGATCGCGGCGGCGACGGTCGCGGTGAAGTCGGCGGTCGACGAGCACGACGCGCTGGGCGAGTTGCTGCCGATCGCCGGGGGCGGGCTGCTGATCGTGTTCGCCGCGTGGTGGATCTACTTCGTGGTGCCCGTCCATGGGCATCTGCGCTCCAACCGGCAGGCGTTCCTGTGGGGTTACGGCCACTACCTCGTCTTCGCCTCGGCCGCCGCGATCGGGGCGGGGCTCGAAGTGGGCGTGGAGCAGGCGGTCGGGAAGGCGCACGTCTCCGCCACGGCGGCAGCGGCGGCCGTGACCGTGCCGACGGCGCTGTATCTGGTGACCGTGTGGGCGTTGCACTCCCGGCACTTCAAGGTGGGGCTCGCGCAGCAGGCGGTGTTGCCGGGGGCGGCGGCGCTGGTGCTGTGCTGCACGTTTCTGGGGCGGTGGGGGGTCCTCGCGGCCGGGGTGGTGGCGGCGCTCACCGTGGTGACGGGGACGGCGTTGACGGCGCGGATGGTGGCTCGGGCAGGGGAGGCGGGGTGAGAGGGAGGACGTCGTGGTGCGGGGCGGCTGCGGGTTCCGGCGGCGGGCGCCGGGTGAAGGGAGACTGGTCGTATGACAGTTGACGCTGTGACGGACGTTGCCGGGATCCGGGTCGGGCATGCCACTCGGGTCGGGGGTGGGTGGTTGACCGGGACGACGGTCGTGCTCGCGCCCGAGGGGGGTGCGGTGGGGGCCGTCGACGTGCGCGGGGGTGGGCCGGGGACGAAGGAGACCGACGCGCTGGACCCCCGGAACGTGGTGCGGCGGGTCGAGGCGGTGGTGCTGACCGGGGGGAGCGCGTACGGGCTCGACTCCGCGTCCGGGGTGATGGGCTGGCTGGAGGAGCGGGGGCGGGGGATCCGGGTGGGGCCCGAGGTGGGGCATGTGGTGCCGGTCGTGCCTGCCGCGTGCGTGTTCGACCTGGGGCGGGGCGGGGATTTCCGGGCGCGGCCCGACGCAGGGATGGGGCGGGAGGCTGTGGAGGCCGCCGCGGCGAGCGACGTCGGGGCGCCGGTCGCCGAGGGGTGTGTCGGGGCGGGTACGGGGGCTGTCGCCGGGGTGTTGAAGGGGGGCGTCGGGACCGCGAGTGTGCGGCTGCCGTCCGGGGGCACGGTGGGGGCGCTGGTCGTGCTCAACGCGGTGGGGTCCGTGGTGGCGCCGGAGAGCGGGGCGTTGTACGGCGAACTGCTGCTGGGGCGGGGGGAGTTGCCGGACCCTCGGGTGCACGAGGCCGCGCGGGCCCGGATGGCCGAGCGCGCTGCCGCGTCCGCCCCTCCGCCGCTCAACACGACGCTGGCCGTCGTCGCCACGGACCTTGCGCTGTCCAAGGCGCAGGCCCAGAAGCTGGCGGGGGTCGCGCATGACGGGATCGCTCGGGCCGTGCGGCCTGTGCATCTGCTGCACGACGGGGACACGGTGTTCGCGCTGGCCACGGGGGACCGAGGGCTGGACGAGGGGGATCCGCTGGCGCTGAACGAGGTGCTGGAGGCGGGGGCGGACGCGGTGACCCGGGCGATCGTGCGGGCCGTGCGGGCGGCGGAGTCCGTGGAGGGGGCGGGGGGTGTGTGGCCTTCGTACCGGGAGTTGTACGGGTGAGGGGCGGCCGGGTGCGGTGGGGTTGTTGGGGTGGGGTGTTGGGGGTGGGGTGGGGTTTTCGTGGTTTGTCTGGGTGGGGGGAACTTCTTGGGGTGGGGGTGCGTTTTACCGGGCATACGTTTTGCCGTTCGCCGGGCGTGGTGTCCGGGCGAGGGGCTACCGTATGCACCCACAAGGTGACATGCAGCAACGCCGGGAGAAACCTTGAGCGTTCCGTACGAGATGGCGGCGTACGAACCATTTGAGTCGCCGGAGTCTCCGGAGGAGCACCTCGCGCGGCTCCTCGGGCGGGCCCTGAACTCCTTCGAGCTCGCCGACGAGGTCCTGAGGCAGCTCGACTGCGCGCTGGCGCACGACAGTTCGCTGCACTCCGCACACCACAGCGCGGGGCTGCACCGGGAGACGTACCGGCACACGTGGCTGCTCGCGGACGGCGCGGCGCTCACGCTGTGGGAGCTGGTGCACAACGTCACGGCCGGCGGGGAGTCGCAGCACGAGGTGTACGCCGAGCCGGAGGAGTTGCGGGAGGCGATCTCGCGGCTGCCGTTACCCCTGGACTCGCCGGAGTTCGAGCTGCCGGTGTTCGTGCAGCCGGCGCCCATGCCGGTGCCTCGGCACATGTACGTGCGAGGGGATTCCGCCGATCACGTACGGCGGTTGCTGCGGCGGGCGGAGAACTCCGACCGGCCGGGGCCGGAGTTGGCGCGGCGGGTGTCCGCGGCGTCGGCGTACGAGATCACCCAGGCGTTCGGGCGGCCCTGCCGGGCGGGGCGGGCGGGCATCGGGTTCGCGCTGTACGAGCACGCGTTCCTGCTGGCCGACGGGGAGGAGGTGTCGCTGTGGGAGGTGGAGCACACGCTGACGCCGGACGGGCGGCACATGTGTGAGGTGTACGCGTCGGAGGAGGAGGCGCGGGCGGGTATGGAGCGGCGGGCCGCGCAGCTGTCGTAGGGCCAAGCGATAGGGCCAAGTCGTAGGGCCGAGGGGGTTGTTCAGCGGTCGTCCGCCAGGCGGCGTACGAGGGTGGCGAAGGCGTGCTCCTCGGCCGGTGTGAGGGGGGCCGATTCCGCCGCGGGGCCTGTGCGGCGCTGGCGCGGGAGCGCGGGGAGGCCGTCGGGGCGGCGGACCAGCGGGGTGGTGCGCAGGAGGGGGCCGTACGGCTGGTGCGGGCGGGGGCGGCGGAGGGTGCGGGTCAGGACGGTCAGCCAGGCGAGGGCCGCGAGCGTCAGGGCGGTGAGGGCGGCCACTTGGGGCAGGGAGAGGTTCGCGGGCATGGGAACCAGTAGACACCACGAATCGTTACCTTTGTGGCGGATCGTGATGGATCTCGCAGGGCTCGTGGGGGGTATTGAATGCGCGTGTGGGGCTTGGGAGTTGCGAAGGGCGCGTGGGGTGTCCGGGGGGCGTGCGGGGTGGTGCGGGCCGGGTTCGGGTGGGCGGGCCGCCGGGGGAAAGCCTCGGCCGCGGCCCGATTCGGAGGGGGCGCGGCCGAGGAGCGGGGGTCAGGCGGCTATCGGCTGCTTGCGGTCGGTGGACTGCGGGAGCGGCTCGCCGGGCTGCGGGGCCGTGGGGGCCGGCTTGCGCAGGCCCTTCAGGAGGATCACCAGGGTGGTGGTGACGCCCACGCCCGCCGCCAGGGCGATCAGGTAGAGGAAGGGGTTGCCGATCAGGGGGACCACGAAGATGCCGCCGTGCGGGGCGCGCAGGGTGGCGTCGAAGGCCATCGACAGGGCGCCGGTGACCGCGCCGCCCGCCATCGACGCGGGGATGACGCGCAGGGGGTCGGCCGCCGCGAACGGGATCGCGCCCTCGGAGATGAACGACGCGCCCAGGACCCAGGCGGCCTTGCCGTTCTCGCGTTCCGTCTCCGTGAAGAGCTTCGCGCGGACCGTCGTCGCGAGGGCCATCGCCAGCGGCGGGACCATGCCGGCGGCCATCACCGCGGCCATGACCTTCATCGCCGAGTCGCTCGGGTCGGTGACGGCGATGCCGGCCGTGGCGAAGGTGTACGCGACCTTGTTGACGGGCCCGCCGAGGTCGAAGCACATCATCAGGCCGAGGAGGGCGCCCAGCAGGATCGCGTTGGAGCCGGTGAGGCCGTTCAGCCAGTCGGTCATGCCCTTCTGCGCGGACGCGATCGGCTTGCCGATCACCACGAACATCAGGAACCCGACGATGGCCGTGGAGATCAGCGGGATCACCACCACCGGCATGATGCCGCGCAGCGCCGTGGGGATCTTCACGCGCTGGATGCCGAGCACCACGCCGCCCGCGAGGAGGCCCGCGGCGAGGCCGCCGAGGAAGCCGGCGTTGATGGTGGAGGCGATCATGCCGCCGACGAAGCCGGGGACCAGGCCGGGGCGGTCCGCCATGCCGTACGCGATGTACCCCGCGAGGACCGGGACCAGGAAGCCGAAGGAGACGGCGCCGATCTGGAACAGCAGCGCCGCCCAGCTGTCGGCCTGGGTCCACAGGAAGTGGTCCATCACCGACGGCGCCTTGTTGATCTTGTAGCCGCCGATCGCGAAGCCGAGGGCGATCAGGAGGCCGCCCGCCGCGACGAAGGGGACCATGTAACTCACGCCGGACATCAGCCACTTGCGCAGCTTCGTGCCGTAGCCCTCCGTGGAGTCGCCCGCGCGCTCCACCGGGGTGGGGGCCGAGCCCGTCGTCACCACTCCCCTGGCCGCCTTGTCCCTGACCTCGGCGATCAGCTCCGACGGGCGGTTGATGCCGGCCTTCACGCCGACGTCGACCGTCGGCTTGCCGGCGAAGCGGTCCTTGTCGCGGACCGGGACGTCGTGCGCGAAGATCACGCCGTCCGCGTCCGCGATGAGCCGCGGGTCGAGGCGGGTGAATCCGGCGGAGCCCTGCGTCTCGACGGTCAGCTGTACGCCCGCCTCGCGGGCCGCGTTCTCCAGGGACTCGGCGGCCATGTAGGTGTGGGCGATGCCGGTGGGGCAGGAGGTGACGGCGACGATGCGGAAGGGGCGCTCCGGCTCCGGCGCCTCGGGGGCGGCGGGCGCGGGCTGCTCTGCCGCTGCGGCACCGGTGGAGGCCGCCACCGGTGCCGCAGCGGAGTCTTCGTCGGCGGCCAGGTCCTGCGGGGACCGGTCGCCGCGGATCAGGGCCGCCGCCGTCTCCGGGTCGCTCACCGCGCGCAGCGCGTCCGTGAACTCGGTGTTCATCAGCTGGCGGGCCAGCGCGGAGAGGATCGTGAGGTGGGCGTCGTCCGCGCCCGCCGGGGCGGCGATCAGGAAGATCAGGTCGGCGGGGCCGTCGGGGGCGCCGAAGTCGATGCCGGGGGTGGCCCGGCCGAAGGCCAGGGTCGGCTGCGTGACGTGGGCGCTGCGGCAGTGCGGGATGCCGATGCCGCCGTCCAGGCCGGTCGGCATCTGCGCCTCCCGCGCGGCGACGTCCGCGAGGAAGCCGTCCAGGTCGGTCACGCGGCCCTGGGTCACCATGCGGACGGCGAGAGATCGCGCCGCCGCTTCCTTGCTCTCGGCGGACAGGTCGAGGTCGACCAGGTCCGCGGTGATCATGTCGCTCATCGCGGGCTCCTTCGCACGCGTATCGCCGGTGGGGCGGGGGTGGAGTCGGGGAGGGGGGTGGCGAGGACCGCGGCGGTTAACGACGGGCTCTGCCGCGTGGGGGTGCGGGCGGGGGGCGGGTGGGGTGCGGTGGGGTGGGCTTGTGGGGTCATGACGTCGGTTCCCTCAGTTCGCGGTCCATGGGGATCGTCGACGTCAGGGTCACCGCCGCGGGGTTCAGGTCGGACGGGGTGGGCATGACGCTGCCCGGGAGCTGGACCGCCGCCGCGCCGTGGGCGACCGCGGAGGCGAGGGCCTCGGCGCCGGTGCCGCCGGCGATCAGGAAACCGGCCAGGGAGGAGTCGCCGGCTCCCACGTTGCTGCGGACCGTCGTGACCCGGGAGGCCGCGAAGTACGTGCCCGTCGCGTCCAGGAGGAGCTGGCCGTCCGCGCCCAGGCTCGCCAGGACCGCTCGGGCGCCCAGGTCGCGGAGTTGTTCCGCCGCCTTCAGGGCGTCGCCGATCGTCCGCAGGGGGCGGCCCACCGCCTCGGAGAGTTCCTCGGCGTTCGGCTTGACCACGTCGGGGCCCGCGCGGAGGGCCTCCAGGAGGGCCGGGCCCGAGGTGTCCAGGGCGATGCGGGCGCCCGCCTCGTGGGCCCGGGTGACCAGCTCGGCGTACCAGGACGGGGCCAGGCCCCTCGGGAGGCTGCCGCAGCAGGCGATCCAGGCCGCGTGGGCCGAGTGCTCGCGGACCGTCTCCAGGAGGAGTTCCTGTTCGGCGGGCGAGAGTTCGGGGCCGGGCGCGTTGATCTTCGTGAGGACGCCGTCCGACTCCGCGAGCGCGATGTTGGAACGGGTCGCGCCGGCCACGGGTACGGGGGCGACCTCGATGCCCTGCGCGTCGAGGAGGTCCGCGACGAGGGCGCCGGGGGCGCCGCCGAGGGGCAGGACCGCGACCGTACGGCGTCCCGCCGCCGCGACCGCGCGCGAGACGTTGACGCCCTTGCCGCCCGGGTCCATGCGTTCGCCGGTGGCGCGGATGACCTCGCCCCGGTCGAGGGAGGGCACCTCGTAGGTGCGGTCGAGGGACGGGTTGGGGGTGACGGTGAGGATCATGCCGCTCTCGCCGGTCGTACGGACGGTGTCGGTGTCGGTGGTGGGGTGGAGGGCGGGGGTGGCTCTCACGTCGTACGTGGCTCCCGCGCCGTACGTCGTCCCCGCGGTGTCCCTCTCCTCGCTGGTGGTCATGCCCTCACCACCTCCGTCCCCGCGGCCTCGATCTCCGCCGTCTCCGCGTCGCCCAGGCCCTGGTCCGTGATCAGGAGGTCCACGTCCGTGAGGTCGCCGAAGCGGGCGAAGTGTTCCTGGGCGTGTTTGGCGGAGTCGGCGAGGAGGACGACCCGGCGGGCGGCGGCGACGGCCGCGCGCTTGACCGCGGATTCCGCGAGGTCGGGGGTGGTGAGGCCGTGCGCCGGGGAGAAGCCGTTCGCGGCGACGAAGAGGACGTCGGCGCGGATCTCGCCGTACGCCCGCAGGGCCCACGCGTCGACGGCGGCCCGCGTGCGGTGGCGGACCCGGCCGCCGACCAGGTGGAGCTGGATGCCGGGGTGGTCCGCGAGGCGCGCGGCGATGGGGAGGCTGTGGGTGACGACCGTGAGCGTGGCGTCGAGGGGGATCGCGGCGGCGAGGCGGGCGACCGTCGTCCCCGCGTCGAGGATCAGCGTGCCGTCGGCGGGGAGTTCGGCGAGGGCCGCCTTCGCGATGCGGTCCTTCTCGTCGGCGGAGGTGTACTCGCGTTCCGCCAGGTCCGGTTCGAAGTCCAGGCGGCCCACCGGTATCGCGCCGCCGTGCACCCTGCGGACGAGGCCGGCGCGGTCCAGGGACTTGAGGTCCCTGCGGATCGTCTCCGCGGTGACCTGGAACTCCTCGGCGAGCGAGATGACGTCCACCCGGCCGCCGTCACGGGCGAGGCGCAGGATCTCCTGCTGCCGTTCCGGTGCGTACATCGCTTCGCCTCCGAGGGGTTCCGTACCACGTCCGACCATGTCCGCTTGATGCCCGAACTTGTGGTTTCGCTGGGAGGCTACGCCCAGATTTCCGGAAAGTAAACAGGTTCGGACTTCAATCGGGCATGATCGGGCGTCGGGGTTTTCGGTCGGTTCCGGTCTAGGTCAGGTGCTGGCCTAGACGTGCGGCATCCTTCCGGGCATGACCACTGACACGCCCGCGCGGCTGCTTCAGCTGTTGTCGTTGCTCCAGACGCCCCGGGAGTGGCCGGGGGGTGAGCTGGCCGAGCGGCTCGGGGTGTCCCGGCGGACCGTTCGGCGGGACATCGACCGGCTGCGGGAGCTGGGGTATCCCGTGCAGGCCACCATGGGGGCCGACGGGGGGTACCGGCTCGTCGCCGGGAAGGCGATGCCGCCGCTCGTGCTCGACGACGAGGAGGCCGTCGCCATCGCCGTGGGGTTGCGGGCGGGGGCCGGGCACGCGGTCGCCGGGGTCGACGAGGCGTCCGTGCGGGCGCTGGCGAAGCTGGAGCAGGTGTTGCCGGCTCGGTTGCGGCGGCGGGTGGCCACGTTGCAGGCGGCGACCGCGCCGCTGACCAGTGGGGGCGGGGAGCGGATTCCGCCCGAGACCCTCACCGCCATCGCCTCCGCCGTCGCCGGGACCGAGCGGCTGCGGTTCGCCTACAGCGCGCGGGACGGGGTGGGCAGCCGGCGGCTCGTCGAGCCGTATCGGCTCGTGTCCACCGGGCAGCGGTGGTATCTCGTCGCGTACGACCTCGACCGGGGGGACTGGCGGACGTTCCGCGTCGACCGGGTGAGTGAGCCGTTCGCCACCGGCGCGCGGTTCGCTCCGCGGGAGTTGCCGGAGGGGGGCGCGGTGGAGCTGGTGCGCCGGGCGCTCTCCGGGCGGCGGGACACGTACGAGTTCTCGGTCGTCTTCGCCGGGAGCGCGGAGGAGGTCGGGGCCCGGGTGCCGGGGTGGATGGGGGCCGTGGTGGGAGAGGTGGACGGGGGGTGCCGGGTACGGGGGGCCATCGGGGGGCCTGTGGAGTGGCTCGCCGTGCATCTGGCGTTGGTGGGGGTGGAGTTCGTGGTGGAGGGGCCGGAGGAATTGGGGCGGTGCGTACGGGAGTTGGGCGAGCGGTTGGGGAGGGCTGGTGGGGTGGGGGCGGGTTGATGTGGCTGGGGGTGAGTGGGCGGGGTGTCGTGGGTGCGGGTCGTGGGTGGGGGCGGGGCCGGGGTGTAAGGGCTGTGGCAGAATCTGGGGTTTGGGTGGGCCACCCCGGGGTTCAGGTTCGGGGTGGCTCGCCCTTCTTGGTGGGCAGAGAAGAGCCGGGCTCCGGCACCCGGGGGGGGGAGGGTGGCGGAGCCCGGCTGGGGTGGTCCCGGCGCCGGGGGGAGTGCGTCGGGACGTGGTCTCTGTTGGGGGGTCAACGGGTGCGGGGGGTGCGAGGTTTCTCGTGCGTGGGGGTGAACTCCCGTTCCCTGGAGACTTGTTCCCTTGGAATCGGTGGTTGAAGCCGGGGAGGGGCGATGTTCGCCAGGGGCGAGCAAGCTCTGGCCTGAAAGCCAACTCCGGCTGCCCGCACGGGCGTTCACTCCTTCCCGGCTCCGGGCGGGTTAAGCCGCCGCCTCGAAGCCCGTGTCCCGCGCGAGCTTCTTCAGTTCGAGCAGGGCGTGCTTCTCGATCTGCCGGATGCGCTCGCGCGTGAGCCCGTGCTCCTTGCCGACCTCGGTCAGCGTGCGCTCGCGGCCGTCCTCGATGCCGTACCGCATCTTGATGATGGAGGCGGTGCGGGGGTCGAGGCGGTCGATGAGGCCGTCCAGCTCCTCGCTGCGCAGCAGGGTCAGGACGGACTGCTCGGGGCTCACCGCCGACGTGTCCTCCAGGAGGTCGCCGAACTGGGTCTCCCCCTCGTCGTCCACGGACATGTTGAGGGAGACCGGGTCACGGGCCCAGTCGAGGACGTCGGTGACGCGCTCGGGGTTGGAGCCCAGCTCCTTCGCGATCTCGGCGGGCTCGGGGTCGCGCCCGTGCTCGCGGTTGAACTCGCGCTGGACGCGCCGGATGCGGCCCAGCTCCTCGACGAGGTGGACGGGGAGCCGGATCGTACGGGACTGGTCGGCTATGGAGCGCGTGATGGCCTGGCGGATCCACCACGTCGCGTACGTCGAGAACTTGAAGCCCTTGCGGTAGTCGAACTTCTCGACCGCGCGCACGAGGCCCGCGTTGCCCTCCTGGATCAGGTCGAGCAGGGGCAGGCCGCTGCGCGGGTAGCGGCGCGCGACGGCGACGACGAGGCGGAGGTTGGAGCGGATGAAGACGTCCTTCGCGCGCTCGCTCGCGGCGACCAGGGCCTGGAGCTCCTCGCGCGTGGCGTCGGAGGGGGACTCCTCGTAGCCGTCGAGGAGCTGCTGGGCGAACACACCCGCCTCGATGATCTGCGACAGCTCGACTTCCTTGGCGGCGTCGAGCAGGGGGGTGCGCGCGATCTCGTCGAGGTACATGCCGACCAGATCGCGGTCGGCGATCTCCCCGCCGGTGGCGCGAACGCTGCGGGCCACGGCGCCTGTCTCGCCGCTGGCGGACTGACGACGGGCGACGGCACGGGTTGCCATGCGTGCTCCCTTGCGATGGTGGCTGTCGGGTGGTCCTGTCCGGGGCCGGTGGATCCGGTCTCCTACCCCGGGTCCCTCAGATCCGTTCGATGGAAACAACGACTGGAATCAGGACAGAATTCCCAACCCGTGCCCCCAATTTTCTGATCTTGCAGTATCCTGCCCGGCCACGCGGAGGAGAGAAATGTTGTCGGAACCCACAGAGGTGCAGGTCAGGCCCGGAGTCGAGGCGGACCTCGCCGCACTCACCGAGCTGTACAACCACTACGTCCGTGAGACGCCCATCACATTCGACACCGCGGTTTTCACGGTGGAAGAACGCCGCCCTTGGCTGCTCTCCCACCCTGAAGACGGCCCGTACCGGCTGATGGTTGCCACGGACACGCACTCTCAGGAGATTCTGGGCTACGCCACATCCAGCCCTTACCGTCCGAAGGCGGCGTACTCGACGTCCGTGGAGGCGACGGTGTACGTCGCGCCGGGCGCGGGCGGCCGTGGCGTGGGCACGCTCCTGTACGAGGCCCTCTTCGCCGCCCTGGAAAAAGAGGACCTCCACCGCGCGTACGCAGGCATCGTCCAGCCGAACGAGGGGTCGACCCGGCTCCACGAGCGCTTCGGCTTCCAGTACCTCGGGACGTACCGCGAGGTGGGACGGAAGTTCGGCCGCTACTGGGACGTCGCCTGGTACGAGAAGTCCCTCTGAGCACCTCCTGAGAAGCGCCCGCTAAAGCCCCCTCACCCGAACTGCACCGACCTCTTCGCCAGCCCCATCCAGAACCCGTCGATCACCGACCGCTGCGAGTCCAGCTCCCCCACCGCGTCCGCGACGCCCATGGTGACGAACAGCGGCGCGAAGTGCTCCGTGCGCGGGTGCGCGTAGCGGCCGGCCGGCGCCTTCTCCAGGAAGTCCAGCAGCCCGTCCCAGTCGTGGCCCTCCAGCGCCCGCCTCCCCCACTCGTCGAACTCGACGGACCAGGACGGCACTCCGGACCCCCGCAGGGCCGCGAGGTTGTGGGTGAAGAACCCGGAGCCGACGATCAGCACGCCCTCGTCGCGCAGGGGCGCGAGCTTGCGGCCGATGTCCATGAGCCTCACCGGATCGAGGGTGGGCATCGAGATCTGGAGGACAGGGACGTCCGCGTCCGGGAACATCTCCACCAGCGGGACGTAGGCGCCGTGGTCCAGACCCCGGTCCGGGATGTCCTGTACGGGGATGCCGGGGGCGCGCAGCAGCTTGCGCACGCTCTCCGCGAGCTCCGGCGCACCCGGGGCGTCGTACGTGACCCGGTAGTAGTGCTCGGGGAAGCCCCAGAAGTCGTAGACAAGGGGGACGGGGTTGACGGCACCGAGGGCGAGGGGGGCCTCCTCCCAGTGCGCCGAGACGATGAGGATCGCCCTGGGCCGCGGCAGGTCCGCCGACCACGCGGCGAGCTGGCCGGGCCAGAGGGGATCGTCGGCGAGCGGTGGCGCCCCGTGGCTGAGGTACAGGGCGGGCATGCGCTGGCTGGCGGCGGACATGGCAGCGGCTCTCCTTCACTCGGATCGGACTCACCCCGATCAGGCTTGCTTCAAATCTGCAACATCTTCCCACATACCCTACGACCTGTTTGTTTAAAATTCAATGATGGGAGCGTTACTGTGGAGTACATGAAGGCATCCCCCTCCCCTGTACCGGAGCCGCAGTGGCTCACCGAAGAGGAGCAGTGTGTCTGGCGTGCCTACCTGCACGCGTCGACGCTCCTCGACGACTACCTCGACCGGCAGCTCCAGCGCGACGCCGGAATGCCGCACATGTACTACGGGCTGCTGGTCGGTCTCGGCGAAGCCCCCGACCACCGGCTGCGGATGACGCAGCTCGCGATGAAGTCCAAGATCACCCGCTCCCGCCTCTCGCACGCCATCGCGCGGCTGGAGAAGAACGGCTGGGTCCGCAGAGAGGACTGCCCCTCCGACAAGCGGGGACAGTTCGCGGTCCTGACCGACGCGGGGCGGGACGTACTGCAACGGGTGGCGCCCGGCCACGTCGAGGCCGTACGGACCGCGCTGTTCGGGCGGCTGACCCCGGAACAGACGAAGGCCCTCGGCGAGATCCTGACGATCGTCGCCGAGGGCCTTCAGCCCAACGAAGCGGGTGCCGACCTGCCCTGGCTGCGCTGACCTCGTCCCCAGGGCCGGCGCTGGTCAGAGCGGTGACTCAGTGGGCTACCACCGGGATCTTGACCTCGTCATCGGCACCTTCCTCCACACCACGGCCGAGATTCGGACGGCCGGCGTTGATGAGGGTGAAGGCGATCACCGAGGCGGCGACCAGGATCCCCACGGCGAACCAGATGGCACTGGTGTAGCCGTGGACCATGCCCTCCAGCTGGACCAGCTGCTGCTGCTTGCCGGCGGCACCGGCGATGTGGTCCTTGACGTACGAGGTCGTCGCGGACGCGGCGATCGTGTTCAGGAGGGCGGTGCCGATGGCGCCGCCCACCTGCTGCGAGGTGTTGACCATCGCGGAGGCGACACCGGCGTCCCGGGGCTCCACGCCCTGGGTCGCCATCGACATGGCCGGCATGAACGCCGTACCCATCCCGAGGCCGAGCAGCAGCATCGCGGGGAGCAGCAGGGCGGCGTACGAGGAGTCGACCGTCATCTGCGTGAGCAGGAACATGCCGAGGGCGGCGACCAGGAAGCCGGGGCCCATGAGCAGGCGCGGGGCGACGCGGGTCATCAGGCGCGTACCGATCTGGGTGGAGCCCGTGATCATGCCCGCGACCATCGGCAGGAACGCGAAACCGGTCTTGACCGGGGAGTATTCCTTGACGATCTGGAGGTAGTAGGTCAGGAAGAGGAACAGGCCGAACATGCCGATGATGGCGAGGCCGAGCGAGAGGTAGACACCGCCGCGGTTGCGCTCGGTGATGACGCGCAGGGGCAGCAGCGGGGCCTTGACCTTCGCCTCGACGACGACGAACGAGGCGAGCAGGACGGCGGAGCCGACGAACATGGCGATCGTCAGGCCGTCGGACCAGCCGGCCGTCTCGGCGCGGGTGAAGCCGTAGACCAGGGCGACCAGGCCCAGCGTGGAGAGCAGCACGCCCGGGATGTCGAGCGGGTTGCGGTTGCGACCGCCCTCGGGCTCACGGATGACGAAGTAGGCGCCGGCCGCCGCGATGATCGCGAACGGGATGTTGACGAAGAACGTCCAGCGCCAGTTCAGGTACTCGGTGAGGAAGCCGCCGAGGATCAGGCCGACCGCGCCGCCACCGCCGGCGATGGCGCCGTAGATGCCGAACGCCTTGGCGCGCTCCTTCGCGTCCGTGAACATCACGGCGAGCAGGGAGAGCGCGGCGGGCGCGAGCAGGGCGCCGAAGAGACCCTGGAGGCCGCGGGCGCCGAACATCATGGCCTGGTTGCTGGCGGCGCCGCCGAGGGCGGAGGCGAGCGCGAAGCCGGCGAGGCCGACGACGAAGGTGCGCTTACGGCCCCACAGGTCGGCTATCCGGCCGCCGAAGAGGAGGAGACCGCCGAAGGCGAGGGCGTAGGCGGTGACGATCCACTGCTTGTTGCCCTCGGAGATGCCCAGGTCCGACTGTGCGGCGGGCATCGCGATGTTCACGATGGTGGCGTCGAGGACGACCATCAGCTGGGCGATGGCGATGAACGCCAGGGCCTTCCAGCGGTTGGCGTCGGGCGCCTGGGGGACTGCTTGAGACATGGGTGAACCCACTCCGGGACTTCGTTGGTGAAAAACGGCGCGGTCGGTCAGCGATCGACGGCGATGAAGAGTGATCGGTACTGAGTGTTCAGACGGGTGAGGTCTGCGGAACTAATCGGTCAGCGCCGGGTCAGGGCCGGCGGAGCTCCTCGATGGTCATCGGACTCCCCGGCAGCGTGGAGGCTGCGGACGCGCGCAGGCCGTCGAGGAAGAGTTGCAGGTGGCGGTGGACGAACCGGTCGGCGACCACGCATCCGGTGCCCGCCGGGGGCCGGCTCAGCTGCGACACGGCGATCATCACGTCGCCGGAGCCGACGTCCTTCCGGAGCTGACCGGCCGCCTTCGCCCGGTCCATGAGCTCCGTGACGATCTCCTCGACCCGGCCGCTCGCGGCGGCGAGGTCGGGGTGGTCCTCGTCGAAGGACTCCGACAGCATCGGGCACAGCGCGCTGACCCGTTCGTCGGCGGTGACGTGCACGAAGCGCTCCAGGGCGGCGAACGGGTCGCCGTCCTCGTCGAGCGCCTCGCGCCCGGCCCGCGCCGTACGGTCCAGGACCGAGCAGACGACCTCGCGGACGAGGGCCTGGCGGTCCGGGAAGTGCCGGTAGACCGTGGCGTTCCCGACACCGGCCCGGCGGGCGATCTCGTCGAGCGGCACCTCGGGGCCGAACTCGGTGAGCATCTCGCGGGCGGCGGTGACGATCCGCTCCCGGTTGCGCAGGGCGTCGGCACGCGGCCTGGTCGCCTTGCGCTGCGCGGGAAGCGTGGGGGACTCCACGGCGACTCCTTCTGGTTCGGTCCGGTCCGGTTCTGATGCGATCCGGTCCGGTGGGGCGATCCGGGGAAAGCATCCCCGTTTCGCTCGGACGCTGGGTTAAACGGGGATGACGTCCCCGGTTATTTCCCGGCCCTGACGTGACCTGCGTCACACTCGCCTGCTGGGGGCATGTTCCCGTACGAGGGGCGGGTCCCCGATCGGACGCCCCCAGCGCGCGCCCCCTCGCGCCCCGTCGGAGGGTGAGCGGGAGGGTGCAGCCGGTGACCGGTGGCTGCCTGGACCGAAGGGCCCCCGCATGCAGCCGCACTCGCCGCGCCGATGGATACGCCCGCACCGCAGGGCCGCGCTGGTGTCGGTGACCGCGCTGACGCTGGCGGTCGGCACCTCGGCCGGACCGGCCGAACGGCCGCGGGAGCCGGGGGCGGTCGCGGCCGGCGCGAACCCGATGACCCTCGCGCGGGCCTCCGCGCTCGGCCCGTGCATGATCCGGGGCGCGGCGGCGGTGCAGATGTCCGAGGGCGTGCCGACGTCCGGGGGGTACTCCCGGTCCACGGGTACGGTGCGGGCGCTGACGCTGATGGTCGACTTCCCGGACGCCAAGGGACCAGGCAGCGCGATGGACCGGTTCGGGGAGTTCTTCCCGCAGACCTCCGAGTGGTTCAAGGCCGCCTCGTACGGCCGCCTCGACTACCGCGCCGAGGCCCCCGTACCCCGCTGGCTGCGCATGCCGAAGCCCTTCGCGGCGTACGCCCTGGAGCGCGGCGCCCCCTTCGACCCCGGGTACCGGGAGCTGGTCGAGGACATCGTCGCCGCCGCCGATCCCCGCGTCGGCTTCCGGGACTACGACCTGCTGAACGTCCTGGTCACGCCCAACGCCGGGCCCTCCGCGCTGGACACGGTCCTGTCGGTGACCTTCGCCGGGAACACCGAGGCGCCCCTGGCCGACGGGGTGCCCGTCGCCAACGCGTCGTTCGTGTACTCGCGCCAGGACGACGGCTCCGGGACGTACGGCGAGACCGGGTACCGCGTGCTGCCGCACGAGAACGGGCACGTCTTCGGGCTGCCCGACCTCTACACGCAGGAGGGCGGGGGCGCCGTCGGGCACTGGGACATCATGAGCGAGGACTGGGGCGCCAACAACGACTTCCTCGGCTGGCACAAATGGAAGCTGGGGTGGCTGACGCCGGAGCAGGTCAACTGCGCCTCGGCGAAAGGCACTTCGCGGTACACGCTGACGCCGCTCGCCGCCCCCGGCGGGCGCAAGCTGCTGTTCGTGCCGGTCAGCGGGCGCAGCGGGTACGCGGTCGAGCTGCGCACCAAGGGCGGCAACGACGAGGCGGTGTGCCGGCCGGGGGTGCTGGTCTACAAGGTCGACGCCGGGGTCGACACGGGGCTCGGGCCGGTGACCGTGCACGACGCGCGGCGCGACAGCGGGGGGTGCACGCGCAGCCCCAACGTCCACGCCGAGCTGTCCGACGCGACGTTCCGGCCCGGGCAGCGGTTCGTCGACCGCGGGCACGGGATCAGCATCGCCGTCGAGGGGATCGACGCGGACGGGAACTACCTGGTGACGGTCGTCCGGGGGAAGCGGCCCACCGCCTGACCCGGTCCCGGCAGGTCCCGTACGGTGTCTTCCCGAGATCTCACCCGGGAGTGCAGCGCCCATGACGTCGTCCGATGCCGTTCCGACCGAGGCCGTCGCCCCGCTGACGCGGGGGGTGGGCGTGCTGGAGCGGCTCACCCGGGCCGGTGGGACGCTCAGCCTCAGCGCGCTGGAACGGGAGACCGGGCTCGCGCGGGCCACGGTCGACCGGATCGTGGGGACCCTGGCGCGGGTGGGGTACGTACGGCTGGACGGCCGGGACGCCTCGCTCGCGCCGCGCGTCGCCGAGCTGGGCAACGCGTACCTGTCCGCGCTGCGGCTGCCGTCGCTGCTGGGCGGGCTCGCGGATCAACTCGCCGACGAACTCGACGAGTCGGTGTCGCTCGCCGTCGGGGACCGGGACGGCATCCGGTTCATCCACCAGGCGACCCGGCGGCGGACCCTCTCCCTCTCCTTCCGCATCGGCGATCTGCTCCCCGCCGAACGCACCGCGCCGGGGCCGTTGTTCGCGAGCGAGTGGGACGAGGAGGGGTGGGCCGCGTGGCGGGCCCGCCGGGCGGCCGATCCGACGGACGCGGGGTTCGTGGCGGTGCCGGATCGTGAACTCGGCTCTGCGGGTGGGGGGTTCGGCGGATCGGGGGTCGGCGGCTCTGGGGGCGGCGACGACGACTTCGTACGCCGGGCCGATGGCGCCGGGCGGGACGGGTTCGCCGTGGACGACCAGCTCATCGAGCCGGGGCTCGTGGCGGTCTCCGTACCCGTACGGGGAGTCGGCGGGCGCGTCGCCTGTGTCGCCAGCGTCGTCAGCCATACCAGCCGGCATACGGCCGAGGGGTTGCGGGACGCGTTGCTGCCCCGGCTGCGGGAGGCCGTGGCCGGGATGGAGCGCGTGCTGCGTACGGCGCCCGAGGCGGTCGCCGGGCCCGCGCCGGCCGGGCTCGCGGGGTGGACCGGGGCGTCCAAGCAGGAGTTGGGGCGGGGGTTCGTGGAGTCGCTCGCGCGGGGGCTGAGTGTGCTGACCGCGTTCGGGGAGGGGCGGGACGCGCTGACGTTGTCGGAGGTGGCGCGGGCTACCGGGTTGTCGCGGGCGTCCGCGCGGCGGGCGCTGATCACCTTCCGGCATCTGGGGCTGGTGCGACTCGGCGCCGATCCAAGGTACTTCGCGCTCACGCCGCGCGTACTCGACCTGGGGTTCCCGCCGTTGTCGCGGATCAGCCTCGCGCGGATCGCCCAGCCGCATCTGGAGGCGTTGGCCCTGCGGGTCCACGAGCCCGTGTCGCTGGGGGTGTTGGTCGAGGGGGGTGAGGTGCAGTACACCGCCCGGGTCGCCGGACGGCATGTGATGAGCGTGGAGTTGGGGGTGGGGGCTCGGCTGCCTGCTTGGGTTACGTCGCTGGGGCGGGTGTTGCTGGCTGATCTGCCGCCCGGCGAGCGGGAGTTGGGCGAGCTGCGGGCGTTCACCTCGCGGACCGTGACGGACGCGGGGGCGCTGCGGCGGGTGCTCGACGAGGTGCGGGCACGTGGATTCGCCCTCGTCGACGAGGAGTTGGAGGACGGGCTGCGGTCCCTCGCCGTGCCGGTGCGGGGGCGGGACGGCCGGGTCGTGGGGGCGGTGAGCGCGGCGACTCATGTGGCGCGGCGGTCCGTCGAGGAGTGCCTGTCCGTGATCCTGCCCGAACTGCTGGACGCCGCAGGGCGGATCACGGAGGAGGTCGGGGTGGTGTCGCGGTTCATCCGCGTGCGGTGAAGGTGACGGCGCCGGTGATGGTGTCGGCGTCGGCGTCGCTCAGGCCTGTGCGGGCTCTTTCCCGGGTTCGTCGGACCGGTCCGGGAGCTTGAGGAGCAGGGCGAGGGCGAGCGCGACGGCGAGGACGCACGCGGCGACGAGGAAGACGCGGTCGACGGCGGCGTCGTACGCGTTCAGCGCCGTCTCCCGCAGGGCCCCGGTCAACTGGTGGACGCTTTCCGGCTGTTGAGCGGTCCGCAGCTGCTCGGCGTCGAGCCCGGAGAGTTCCGAGACGAGTTTCGCGTGGAAGACGGCGTTGAACGCGGCGAGGCCGAGGGAGCCGCCGAGCTGGCGGGAGAGGGTCTGGAGGGAGACCGCCGCGCCGAGGTCCCGCATCGGGGAGTTGTTCATGACGGCGAGCGCGTACACCTGGGTCATCAGCCCGAGGCCGACGCCGATGAGGACCGTGTAGCCGGCGGCGAGGGCCCGGCCGGTGTCGGGTGTCAGGGTGACCAGCAGGCCCAGACCGAGGCCGGTGACCGCGACCCCGCCCGCGCCGAACCACTTCTCGTGCCCGAACCGCACCATCAGCGGGCTCGCGCAGAGCGCGGCGAGGACGATGCCGAGGGTCAGCGGCAGCAGCAGGAGCCCGGAGTCGGTGGCGGAGCCGCCGGTGGTGACCTGGAGGAAGACCGGCAGGAACATCAGCGCGCCGAACATCGCGGCCCCGGACGCGAACGCCTGGGCGTTGGAGATGGCGAGGATCGGCCGGCGCAGCAGGTGGAGCGGGACGACGGGTTCACGCACCCGGCGTTCGACCACGCCGAGGGCGGCGGCGAGGAGGATCGTCCCGCCGGTCAGCGCGAGGATCGTCGGCGAGGCCCAGCTGTGCTCCGTACCCGCCCAGGCGGAGACGAGGACGAGGCCGGTGGCCACTCCCCCGGTCAGGAGGGCGCCCCCGTAGTCGACCGCCGGGCGGCTCGTCCGGTGGGCCGGCTCGAGCGTCGTCAGGACGAGCAGCAGGGACACCGCGCCGATGGGGAGGTTGAGGTGGAAGATCCAGCGCCAGCCCCAGCCGTCGGTGACGTACCCGCCGACGAGCGGGCCGAGCGCGGCGCAGCCGGTCAGCGCGGTGGAGAACCAGCCCTGGAAACGGGTGCGCTGCTCGGCGGTGAGCAGTTCGGTGTACAGGGCCATCGCGGAGACGATGAACCCGCCCGCGCCGACGCCCTGCACCGCCCGGAACAGGGCGAGTTGGGGCATCGACTGCGCGAGGCCGCTGAGCACCGAGCCGGTGAGGAAGGCGGCCATCGCGAACACGAAGACCGGTTTGCGGCCGAAGAGGTCGCCCAGCTTGCCGTACAGGGGTGTCGTGACGGTCGCGGCGAGGGTGTAGGCGGTGGCGACCCAGAAGAACGAGTCCAGCGCGCCGAACTCGTCGATGATCACGGGCATGGCGGTGGCGGTGACGTTGGTGTCCAGCATGGCGAGGAGTTGGGCGAGGAGGACGCCGGTGAGGGGGAGCAGGGCTGAGGGCATGAGCGGGCTCCTATATATGCGTGACACACACATACTAAGGCGGAGTGACTCGACCCGTACAGCGATATATGCGCGGCGAACACATCTGTTACGGTCCCCCGCATGAGCAGCCTCGACGAACCCGGCCCCGCCCTCTTCCGCGTCGTCCGCGTCCTGGGCCGCCGGCCCGGGTCCGTCGAGCAGGACCGGCTCATCCACATCCTCGTCGTCCAGGCGGTCAGGGACGCCGCCGCCGCGTCCGACGACCCCGAGGTGACGGTCGGTTCCGTCGCCGAACGGCTGAAGCTGGACCCGTCGACCGCCAGCCGCATGGTGTCCGACGCGGTCAGGAGCGGGTACGTCACCCAGGGGGCGTCCGTGCGGGACAGCCGGCGGCGAGTGCTGGAGCTGACGCCGGGCGGGGAGGAACTGCTCGCGCGGTCGCGGGAGTTCCAGCAAGGGGTGTTCGACGGGCTGGTGGCGGGGTGGCCGGAGGCCGAAGTGCGGGAGTTCTCGCGGCTGTTGGTGCGGTTCGCGGAGGCGGTGGAGCGGGAGTTCTGACGGGTCGTCAACTCCCCTTGCGGTAAACGAAGTCGGTCAGCGAGACCGCGTACTCCTTCCGGTTCTCGCGGTACTCGGCGCAGTAACTGGTCGGGTACCAGCCGCTGTTCCGCCATGCCCGGGGCTGCCGGAAGGGCGTGCAGGCGTCGCCATTGCGGGCGCTTCTGAGGCTCTCCAGCCACGACTTCGCGATCATCGCCTCGTAGAAGGTGATCTCCCCGTCGTACGTCCCGTAGATCCATGTGCGCGTGAACGGGCCGCCGTTCAGCTCCGGGGCCCTCGCGTCGAGGAGGTGGTTGCCCATCGCCGGTTCGACCGCGTCGACGTCCACGAAATCGGGAGCGAGGTAGCGGCTCGGTACGGGTTTCTTCGCCCGGGCGTAATCCGCGCAGTCCGTCAGCGCCGGGCACGGTCCGGGTCTGATCGCGTTCCGTTCGGCGAGCGGCTGGATATAGAAGTGGAAGTCGAAGTGGGGGGTGTCGTAAACCCCTTCGGGAATATGGCCTTCGGGGTTCCAGTTCACCAGCTCCCAGGTGAACGGGCCCGCTCCGGCAGGCAGCTCCAGCACATTCTCGTGGCCCACCGAGCATTCCGTGTGCGGGTCGATGCCGCCGTTTCCGTCCTTGTCGAAACAGTGCTTTCCGTCGCTGCCGGCCGTCGGGAGTCCGCGCAGGGACGACGCCGGGAACGCGACCCCGACAGCCACCGGACGTGCGCCGACCCGCTGGACGTACGACCGTAGTACCCCGTCACCGAGGGGGACGGGGCTACCGTACTCGGCGCACGGACCGGCGTACGAGGCGGTCGTCCGCAGCAGCGCGGGGACGCTTTTCGCCGGGACGCTCACCGTACGTTCCACGTCCGGATTCCCGGGCGGGACCAGGCAGATCCTGGCGCGTTCGCTCTCCTCCGCCGCTCCCGTGAGAAAAGCGGCCAGAATCGCCGTCGCGAGCACGATCCGCGTACGCCGCCCGGTGCGCGCCATGGAATTCCCCTTCGCCGGATTCTCCTTTCTCCAGCATTGGGGGGAGGTCACTCAGGGGCGATCCGGTCCGGCCGGAATTCCGCCTTTCGGGGAGTGCGGGAGGGTCTCGACACGGACTCGGCGGCCTCCCGGGCGGTGGGGATGCCGCGCGTGGGCTCTGCGGGCCGTCGATCCGGTGGCTCCGCGACCATGTCCGAAGTGCCGCCGAACGCGCGGGAGTTGCCGTCGCACGGGGCCCAGCCGGGGTCGCCGTGTGCCGTGAAGTCCCGGCAGACGGCGGTGAGTCGGTCGCGTACCGCGCGGTGCTCGGGGGTGTCCGCGCCGGCCAGGGGCAGTTTGTCGAAGACGTACAGCAGGTCGACGCCGTGGAAGGCGCCCAGGTCGGGGCCGCACGGTTCGTCGAGCAGGAGGTAGTGGAACGCCCGTCCGCCCGCGGCGACTTGGGCTCGGGCCAGGCGGGTCGCCGGTGTCCGGTAGATCGCGTCGCCGAGGAACTCCGCGCGCAGGTCGGCCAGTTCCGTCGTACCCGTCCGGGTGCGGTACGCGTCGAGGAGGCGCGCAGGGCGTGCTCGTCGGCCGGGCAGAAGGCGTCTCCGGCGAGCCGCCGGAAGAGGCGGAACTCGTCGCGGGTGGCGCCGATGAGCAACGGGACGTCGATCGGGGCGTGTCGGGGTGGGGTGGGGTGGGGTGGGCAGGATGTGACCGTCCAGGACGACGCGCTGGGCGGGGACCGTGCGCAGGCCCTCCACGTCGGCCGGCTTCAGGTCGGCGAGGTGCAGCTGGCCCAGGGCGCCCAGCCGGTAGCTGGCGGTGACCGCGCCGGTGAGCCGGGCGAGCGCCTCGCCGTCGCTGTACGGGGACGGGGGCGAAGAGGTGGTTGCCGGCGGGGAGGGGGCGGCCTCGGAGGGGGCCGGAGGTGGTGTCGACGGTGGCGATCTCTGTCATGGTTCAGCCTACTTATTCCTATTTCCTGCGGCTGGACCCGGATTCCCACCCGATCGTGACACCTGGCGTCAGGATTCAGCCTCGGTTCCGTGAGAGCCGATCGCCTGCTGTCCATCCTGCTGCTCCTCCAGACCCGGGAGCGCGTCACCCATGTCGAACTCGCCGAGCACCTCGAAGTCTCCGTCCGCACGGTGTACCGGGACGTCAAGGCGCTCTCCTCGGCGGGCGTGCCCGTGTGGACCGAGCGGGGCCGCAGCGGCGGCGTACGTCTCCTGCCCGGCTACCGCGCCGACGTCACCGGCCTGACCAGCGACGAGGCCAAGGCCCTGTTCGTGCTGGCCGCTCAGGGGCGCACGACGCGCTGGGGCTCGGCGAGGCCATGCGGTCCGCCCTGCGCAAGGTGATGGCCGCGCTGCCGGCGCCGTACCGGGGCGACGCGGAGCGCACCAGCCGGCGGATCCTGGTGGACCCCGCGCGGTGGATGCGGGGCACGGAGACCTCCGACGACTGGGACCTCGGGGTCCTCCAGCACGCGGCCTTCACCGACCGGCGCCTCCTGCTCACGTACCGCAGCGGTGACCTGCCTCGTACGTACGCCGTCGACCCCTACGGCCTCGTCAGCAAGGCCGGCGCCTGGTACCTCGTCGCCGACTGGGACGGCGAGCCCCGCCTCTTCCGCGCCGACCGCGTCCAGTCGGCCACCCTCCTCGACGAACCCGTCCGCCTCCGGGCCGGGCAGGATCTGGCCTCCGTCTGGACGGCCCTGCGCAGCCGCTTCGAGAGCCTGCCGACGGGGCCACGCGTATCCTGCCGGGTCCGCTCCACCCAACTCCCTATCTTCCAACGCCTGTTCGCCCGACACCTGGTCTCCCCGCCGGTCCCCCTGGACACCGAGTGGTGCACGGCGGAGCTGGCCTTCGACGAAGTGGCCGATACTCGGGGCTTGTTGGTGATGGGCGGGTCGGTGGAGGTGCTGAGCCCCGCGGAGGTCCGCGCGGAACTGACAGCGGTCACCGCGGAGTTGGGCGACCTCTACGGCGACTGAGCCCACCCCCGCCCCCACGAGGCCACCCCACCCCCGACATGACGACCACCCCCACCTCCCCACGGCCCCGACCTCACCCCCACCACCCCGACTCGATCCGCTACGCTGTGAGGGACCGCGTTTGTCGTGGTCGTATCCCGCCTTCGTGGGGCTTGCACGGAAGTCCTCCGCCACAGGTCAGAGCAGGGGCGCTCACCACACCCAAAACGCGCCGAGTGTGATCTGGGAACGCCCAACGCATTTGCCCAGGCCAGCGCCTGTTGCGTCATCAGCAGCTTGACAGAGGTACGGCCGACACCCTCGTCCTCCTTCGGACCGCGTGATCGTCCCCTCTTGCCACAGAGCCTGCACCCATGAGCCGAGAGGTGCGCCGCATCGCGTTGGCCATGCATGGTGGACACTTCATGGTGTCTCCGCTTGAGCGAATCCAGTCATCTTTATCGGTTTCAGCCGCTTGCAACTGAGCGGAGGCGCGGCAATTGACGCTGAAGGATTCTCGACTCATGAGGAGCCTTCGCAAGAAATTGCCGTCCACCGCACTAGCGGTGATCGACCACCAAGAACGCGTGCTGCTATGTCGCCCTCGGGGCGAGCCCACCTGGCAGCCGGTAAAAGCAGGCGTGCTCTGCGTCCGGCCTAGCGCCCTCTCTGTCATTCACGTACTGGACCCGCTCTTTTCTCATTGGTTCCTTGCCGCCACCCCAGTGATCGGCAGGTTCATTCCCGTGACAGATAGGGACTGTCGGTCGGGTTCGATGCGCATCTTCGTCGTCCGTCACCACAGGATGCGTACGATCAGCCTTCGCGCTCGTACCCGTACTTCTCCGGACGTCGACTTTGTCTGGCATCCGCTCTCCGATGTCGAGGACGAGCAATTCGATGTGCATCCACGCGAGCTCGGCCCCTTCCTGCGCGGCTATCTAGAGGGCTGGATTCCCGACGGCGTCATCACCCTCGTCGAGTGACAACGCACATTCACGAGTCGAGATAGGAATCGAGAGCAGAGCCCCCCGCGGATAGTTGCCCTTCCCTCACCGAGGAGCAGGCCAGTGACAAGTTCGCAGCACCGACGACGACCGCCGCATCGCGGTCCGCTGGGATTGGAAATTCAGACGCTTCTGGCAGCCGTCGGCCTACCCGAAGCAGACGACAGCGACCGTTATCGCGCGCACGGTGTTGTAGTGACAGATCTCGGTGAATCGGTCCGCGTGGAGTGGTTCGTTTCTCGCAGCCTGCGCCGCACCGCCGCCGATGAGCAGATGCGGGGCTTACCCATGGCCCCGGCGGATCGCGCACACGAAGCCGCTCAACGTCACTTGCACGCCGCCCTGTTCGGCATTCTGTCGGAAGTCGGATACCTGGTAGAGACCCGTCCCGCGGACGCCCTCGGCGCTCTGTCCGTCCACGCCGGCCAGGTTTCCACACCGACGACTCTGGCCGCGGACCTCAAGCGGATGCTGGCCGAGCTAAATGACCACAGGGAAGGAACGGAAGGTTCTCCTCGGTCACCCTGAGTTCCATCCACGCCAGCAGCCGACACGAGCGCCTGAAGACCTATTACCGCAACACAGCCGAGCCCTCCATCCTCTAGTCTGGTGTGTACTTGCACCACTACAGAGGCGTGTGCCGACTCACTCGGCACGGAGGGACGGGACCCATGGGGACGTGGGATCATCTCGGCATGCCCCGGAGCAACAACGACCAGCTGCCTGCGACCTACGTCGCGTCCGGCAATTGGCCGTATGCCCGGCTCGTCGAGGAGGCTCCTGTCAGCGCGCACTATGGGCAAGCGTTCGCGCGAAACCTGGCAGAGGCGATGGAGACATCCAAGGTCGGGCTGAGGGCACTGGGTGACAAAGCGGGGGTATCACACGCGACCATCAGCCGACTGCTACGAGGCATGGTCCTACCCGACATGGGAACTCTCGCCCGCCTTGAGGTGGCACTGGGTACCAGCCTGTGGCCAGGCCTGGCGGCGTGGACCAAACGCGAACTCTCCTGAGGGAGACGACCGACGCCGTGAGCTTCGCGTTTGAGCGCCCCACTCACAGATCGTCCTGCCGGTCACAGCTCTGACAGTATTGCTTCCAGCATCTGCTGGTAGCAGGCGCCACCCGGTGGTGGACCTCCTATAGAAACCCAGTCGCGTCCCCGAGCGGCACGGCTGAAGCGTCGAAGAAAGAGCTGATAGGAGGCCCGTACCGGCACCCAGCGGATCCATCGCCCACGAGGCCGCCGACGCCAAAGCTCTAGGACTGCCCTCCCAGCGCCGGGCAGCCGAACGGCTGGCAGCGGATCGGACTGCCCAGTGCGGCACCGGACCGGTAGTGTGCCGCCGTGGAGAGCGGATACCTGGTCATACGCCGCCAAGGCAACAGCAAGGGCGATGACTGCATCGGGACGGTCTGTCAGGTCGAAGACGACAATGCGGTCGTCCAGTGGCCAGAAGGCCTGCGAACCCGGATTCCGTTGCCCGTGCCTTCCGACATCACGGTGGTGCCGGTCGACTCACTGCGGTATCGCTCACTACGCGATGCCTCAGCTCTGCGAAAAGAGTTCGCGGAGTCGCCCGTTCCTGTCCTGGTTAGGCTTCTTGGTGAGATGGGTGGGGAAGCGTCCGTCAAGGAGCTGCGCAGCCAGGCACGCACCCTGGGGCTGGCGGGCGAGCACAACAGCACCTGGTGGGGCCATATGCGAAAGCGGCTGCTCGCGCATCCGCAGGTCGCGGAAGCCAAGCCGGGAGCACCCCTCAAGCTTCTCGATGAGTCGGCCGATCCGTTCGTCGAAGAACGAGCGCTTTCGACGCAGGAGGCATTGGAGGCTTTGGCGACGCCTGCCACCAAGCAAGCGCAGGGACGCCAGCAGGCTCTGCGCAAAGCAGTCGCATCGGGAGCATCGGAGCTGAGCGCGTACGAGCATGTCGCCGCCCACGCGCTCGGCGTGGCTCTACGGTCATGGCCGTTCGACGAGACGGCGTACATAGCGCAGGGCGTTTCCGAGAGAGTG
This sequence comes from Streptomyces niveiscabiei, assembly GCF_033794345.1. Lineage (NCBI taxonomy): Bacteria > Bacillati > Actinomycetota > Actinomycetes > Kitasatosporales > Streptomycetaceae > Streptomyces > Streptomyces niveiscabiei. The sequence continues at coordinate 110,572 of NZ_JARAYJ010000025.1, read as the reverse complement.
CTAGCAGCGGTTGTGGAGTTTCTTGCCGAGGTGACGACAGGCCAGCGCCGTGCCAAGAACCCGGTGGCCGACCCGTCATCAAAGCTGAGCAAACCGGGTGCTCCATCACCCCATGCCGTCACGCCCCTCCTCGTGGGCTTGGTGACGATCCCGGTAGAAAGCGCCGCGGCGGATCTGGCAGCAAAGTTGCCACGTGGTCTCGCCGCGCAGGAATGCCTCATGGCGGTCATGGCCGGGTTCGAGAAGACAGATCATCCTGCTGGCAGTGAGCACCTTCTGCGTCGTGGCGCCGCGCTTCTGCAGTGGGCAGTGGCCGAGAACTACCTGGTAACTGCCGAGCAGCGTGATGCGTTCGGGGAGGAGCTCTGCTCACGGGCTCTGCGTCTCCTGCTGCTGCCGGCAGAGCTGGAACAGCCTCAGGGCCCTCTGTACGAGTGGGTCGATCTGGTACTCGCTACGGTTCCCGATCACGTACTCCAGCACGTCATCGCCACGACCGTGAGCGACGACCTGAAGGCGGCGCTGGAGACGCTGCCCGCCCGTCCGAACGGTGGCCGAGAGCGAGCCACACGTCTCATGACCTCTCTCTCGGCCCGGCCGGATGGGGCCGACCCAGCCGTCCAGTCTCTGAGGGATTCCGCGCAAGCACCCGAAGCCGGTGCCTGTGGCGGCCCTACACCCGACCAAGAGCCGGGGCAAGCCGTTGAGCCAGAAGACCAGTCATCACCTGCTCCGGCTCCGGCTCCGGCTCCGGCTACAGGTTCGGTACAGGAAACCTATGCGAGCGACGGTGCTGCGGACACCCCTGAATCATCCGAGATCGGCCAGTCGTCCCGCCTGGAGGAGCGTGCCCGGTACGAGGCTGCTCTGGACCAGGAACGTGCCGTGGCATGGGCGCTGCGAAGCGAACGGGATGACCTGAGGCAGGAGTTGGCCACCCTGCAGAGCCGGTGCGACCGAGCTGGCGAGGAGATCAGCACATTGCGGGAGCAGCTCGGCATCGCCTCCGCAGAGCTCGAAGACGTCACCCGGCGCGCCGATGCCCTGGCCAGGAAGGCGCAGCGGCAGGAGGAGGAGCTGCGGCAGGGCCGTCAGGCGGGACGTGCCGCTTCACAGTCCCAACTGCGACAGGCACGGATCGACGGTCTCAGGGTGCTCGCGACCGTGCTGGCGGAAGTCGCGGACCAGGCGATTCACACGACGACGGACGATTCCGCTTCCGCCCATGCCCTGTACCGAAGAGTTCTGGCGCAGGCGTCAGGAGCGGGTCTCACCGACATCGGCCCCGCCGGTGAGGAGGTGGACTTCGACCCCGTGCATCACCAGTCACGGACCGGCCCGTCCGCGCGGGTCATCGTGGAGCGGCCCGGCTTCGCGTGGCAGGCCGGAACCCCACAGGAAGTCGTACTGGTGCCGGCGCTGGTTCGGCCGGTGGAACAGTAGTCAAGGAACTCAACGCGGCGGAACAGGGGCTCGCCGTCCTCGGGCGCCCCTCCCTCGGAGGAGGACATGAGTGGGTGACGAAAGACCCCTGGTGGGCATCGATTTCGGCACGGCGACCACGCTGGTGACCCAACGGCTTCCTTACAGCTACGCAGAAACCGTGCCGATCGGCAGCAGCACTGCATGGCTCCCCAGCACTGTCGCCGCCTCGCCCGATGGCGAGCTGGTGTTCGGAGCGGCCGCCGAGGCGATCGGGGGCCCCGGCGCCGTGCGCTCCGTCAAGCAGTGCATCACCGAAGACAGATACGGCCCGCTCTCCCTAGGGACGCATGCGCGGGGCGCGCAGATGTTCACTCCAGACCGGCTGATTGTGGCCCTGCTCCGGCATGTGCTGCTGCTGGCGAAGGCCAACGAGGCCGAGACCGACGACGCAGACTTCCGCCTGGCCTGCCCTGCGATCTGGGACGGACCCCGCCGGAAGCGACTGGCCCAGCTGGCCGTAGAAGCCGGAATCCCGGTGACGGTCGCCGACATCATCGACGAACCGATCGCAGCCGGGCTGGCGTGGTCCGAAGGCTGCCACGACCGCGACGGCCAACCGCCCGAGGGCACAGTCCTGGTCTTCGACTACGGCGGGGGCACGTTGGACATCGCGGTGATGTCGGTGGGTGAGGATCTGGACGATCTGGAGCCGGAGCTGACGGTCCTGTCGGCCCGGGGCGTGCCAGAGGCAGGCGACGCCTTGGACCAGCGCATCGCCAAGGACCTGGAACGAGATCTGGAAGCCGCCGGCATTCGTGTCGATCGCCTTGCCGACCCGCGAACCGTACGGTCGCTGCTGCTGTTGGCCGCCCGTCGCCTCAAAGTGCTGCTGTCCGACACGCGTTTCGACGCACACAGTGTGCCGCTTGGAGGCGGCTATACCGCCCTTCCCATGTTGGAGTACACGCGAGAGCGATTGGAGGCCGCCTTCCGTCCCCAGCTGGACCGGGCCCTGGAGTTCGTGAGAGCCGCACTGTGTGAGGCGCGGCTGCGGCGTCGGACGACACCGGATCTAAAGTCCCTGGCCCGCATGTCCATCCAGGAGCTGGCTGGGGACGTCGACTACGTGCTCCTGGCAGGCGGGATGTCACAGATCCCTCTGGTGCGTGAGGAATTTCTGCGCTACTTTCCGCACGCTCGGGTGGAGTACGACCAGTCACTCGAAACTCCAGAGGAGTCCGTGGCGACGGGCCTCGTGGTGCGCTCCGACCGATACCACCGGCTTAACCTCCCACGGCCGGGCTTCGACCTGGTACTGGAATGGCGGGACCGGGTCGGCCGTGTCAGCCGTGAGCTGCTCTATCCGGCCTTCCAACCGCTCTATACCCCGGACCGGATCTTCCGGCGGGAAGGCGGCCTCGCCCACCGGTACGACAGTCAGGTGCCGGGGCTCACCGGGGATACGAACGCCGCGCTGCGCGCCGTCTCGGTCGACGGCAAGCCGCTTGACTTCGTTGTGGATGGGCGCTCGATGCCTCATCTGCCGGTCATGCTGCGGCGGTTCACGGACTTCACGTTCGCACTGAAGGTCTCTGGAGAGATCTATGTACGGGACTGCGCCTACCAGGAGTCGCGGTTCCGAGTGGAGCGATGGCCGATTCTCCGAGGGGGAGAGCGCGCCTCCGTGAGCCTGAGCACCGTCGGCAACGGATTCCCGGAACAACGAAAGCACACCTTCACCGACTTCTACTCGCATCCGCATCAGTGACCATGGGGTGACGTCCGTCCCCGGCCGCGTGTCGAGCGGCAGGCTCAGCCCTCGACCAGGACCAGGGCCACCGTCTCGGTGGAGAGGCTGAAGCGGGAGTCGCGGTCCATCTGCGCGAGGCGGGCGTCACGCTGAGTCTCCAGGTGCCCGACACGAGCAGCGTGGAGACGTCTAATGGATGTGCTGTCCACCTCCTGGGCGAGTCGGCGTGCCTGCTCGATCTTGTGGCGGAAGGTGTCCTCCACGGTCGCACGCCGACCAGCCGCGAGAGTCGAGTTCTCCGCCTCATAGGTGCGTTTTGCCGTGAATTCCCTCTCGGCCGCCAGGTCGTGCACAGTCTCCAGGATCTCGGGGAGGGAGGCCGAGACACCCGCCGGTAGGGGCTGCGACGGCTCCGCTAGGTCGCCGCCGGCAAGACAGGTCAGCAGCGCGGTGCCCACCTCCGGCACCTCCTTGAATGTCGCGGTGTCCACAGCCGTGGTCCACAGCTCGCGGCGTGGCCGAGCACCGTCCACCCGGGCGAGCCTGACCTCGACCAGGTAGCGGGACCCTGGCGGCAGACCGGATATCCGTACCCGGCCGTAGCGGCCGAGCGTCTCGGCTCGCTCGGTGAACCACCAGTGGGCAGCGCGGACGAGCGGATGCCGCACGCTCAGCAGTGGTGCGCCGGTCTCCGTGGAGGTACGGGCCGTGAAACAAGCACGCAGTGACTGGTACGGGCCTCCAAGTCTGGCCAGCAGATCACTGCCACTGGGAACGGTGAAGGCCCCGGTGTTCATGGCCTCGTACATGGTCCGGCGCAGTCGGCCACTGCCGGTGATGTCCACCAGGTCGTCGGCGCCGGGAACCCGTTCCATACTTCCGTGCCCTGTCTGCTGGAGAAAGGCCTCCACGAGTCCGCGGATCTCCCGTGGCCCCAGGTAGCGGCCCCGGCCGGGACTGTGCTGGTCGAAGCCCTCGACAAGCAGGTCATCCAGACCCGTGAGGAACTCCCGGGCCTCTTCGAGCGTCGCGATGTCCTTGTCCCGGTCCACTCGGGCGACGCCGATGCGGTCGATCTGGCGTCGGCGCTCCTCCTCGCTCAGGCTGGGGTCCAGCACCACACGATGTAGTTCGCGCAGGCGGCCACGCAGAATCGGCTCGAGCTCTCCAATCGAGTCCTGGAAGACACCGATGCGCTGGTAGAGGCGCTGGAAGATGTCGGTTTCGATAGTGCCCGGCACCTGCATGTTGAAGATGAAGATCTTCTCGTGCTTCTGGCCGAACCGGTCGAGTCGGCCGATGCGCTGCTCGACGCGCATGGGGTTCCAGGGCAGGTCGTAATTGACCAGGACGTTGCAGAACTCGAAGTCCAGGCCCTCGCTTCCGACCTCGCTCACCAGGAGTAGGTCAAACTCTCCGGCACGGAAGTCCGCCATGATGCCGGGGCGTTCCTGCTGGGGCACGCCGCCGTGCATGACCCGTACCCGGAACTCGTCATTGAGCCTGCTCTCCAAATACTCCAGGGTGCGTTTGAAGAAGGAGAACACCATGGCCTGTCGGAGCCCTTTGGCTCTGGCGTCGCGCAGCATGCCGACGAACGCCTCGAACTTGGTGTCCCGGGACAGCGGCCTCAGGAGTCCGGGCAGCCGTACCAGCTCATCGACATCATGGTCTGACGCCTGCGCGAGTTCCTCCGGTGTGAACTCAGCTTCGGCGTCGTCGGCCAGGACCACCTCCTCTTCGTTAACGAGTCCTGTTCCGCCCGCCGGGTCCGTCCAGGCATCGCGCGCAGACGTCGTGACCGTCCCGGAGAAACGCTCACGCAGCCGCTGCTGCATGGCGGGGATGCAGCTCGCGGCCTGCCGGAGCCACATCTGCGCGGCGAACCCGGCTGCGGTGCCGCTGCGGGCTGCACGCCGCAGGCACCAGGCGTGCAACTCGTCGTAAAACTTGCGCTCGGCCCCGGTCCACGTGACCCGCACGTCCTCGGGCACGCGCACGGCCTTGGCGTCGGGGGTGTCGGCCTTGCGGGTGCGGTTGACGATGCCGGCCAGGGCGTTGAGATCGGCGATGCACCGTCTTGCTTCGGAAAGTTGGTGTGCCGTCAGGGCGTGTGGCGTCGCCAGGATCTGGCGCAGCCTAATGAACTCCGGCCGCTGTGCCACCAGTTGTCCGAACCGGGAGCCCCGCACTCGGTCCAGCGTCGGCAGCAGGCTATTGGCGCCTCCGGGCGTACGTCCTGCACCATCGGCCAGCCGAGCGGCTACGGCGTTGAGATGCCGATTGGGTTCCAGTTGCCTCTCGAAGACGTGGGGGGCGGGAAACGCGCTGGGGTCGAGCAGGTGGACCAGGTTGTAGAGGTCCTGGTTGCCGAGGTTGAGGGGCGTCGCCGACAGAAGGACGAGGGCGTCGGCCCAGTCGGCCAGCTGGCTGACCGCCGCGTGGCTGCGGGTGGCGGCGTTCCTCACATAGTGGGCCTCGTCGACGATCACGAGATCGAACGAGGGCCGCAGTTCCGCGAGTTCGGTCAGCTGTCCGGCTCGTCGCAGGCGCTCTAGGGAAATCACCCCCGCGAAAGGCTGCTCGTTGTCTCCCCGACGCAGCAGCCTGAGGAGCTCCTCCATGCCGTCGTTGTCGAGGACACGCAGTCGGCGGTCGAAGCGCTGGTCCATCTCGGCCTGCCACTTGTGCACCAGCGCGGCCGGGCAGACGACCAGCCCTCGGAAATGCGTCCCGCCGAGCCGCGCCGCGGCCCTCCGCAGGTGCGTACGCTGCTCGAGCTCGTTCCAGATGAGCCCCGCCTCGATGGTCTTTCCCAGGCCGACCTCGTCCGCGATCAGCAGCCTCTGACGGTCGGAGTTCATGAGCTTGAGCACCGGGCGGAACTGGTACGGCCTGAACACCGTCCGGCTCGACTGGAAGGAGTACACCGTGTCCGTGAGCGGCGTGCTGAGTTTGGCCAGGGTCAGCGTCAACGCGATGTCGGCAGCCGGGGCGGGAGCGCCGAGTACCCACTGCTCGGGGTCGTCGGACGCGACGGTGACGGGTTCCAGATTGTCTTCGAAGACCCTGGACGTCCGCCCGTCGGCGCCTCGCAGCGTGTACTGGAACCCGTCGTCGCCGACGGCACGTACGCGCGTGACGGTACGGGTGCTGCTCTGGTCCACGATCCGGACGAGATCGCCGACGGCGTAGCGGGGCACGGCCGACACGGCCTCGCTCTCCGGCCACTCCCGCCATTGCCGGTACAGCAGGAGGGCACGATGTAGCGGATGTCCGTCCTCGACATCCCGCAGACGTTTGTGCTGGGCCGGGACCGGAGCGGTGCCGTCACAGAGGGAAAGCGCAGCGACACAGCCGCTCGACCGGCGCGACTCGAAGATGTACAGCCCCGAGGGCAGGCCGTGGCCCGGCGCGTACGTACCCGACGGGATCCGACGCATGTGCGGCAGACCGAGCCGCTCAGCGGCCTCCGGCGTGTCGTAGAAGGCCTCTGTCGCGCGCACCAGCAGCTCGCGCGCAGCGCCCGCCTCCCCCCATGGGCTGTACCGAAGCCGCGCCATGTCGTCGTCGACCGGCACCCCATCCGACGCCCCCGAGCCCTGGCCGCCGAATTCCGCAGGTCCGTTCACGCCCCACCCCCACCGTGCCCTGCCTTGAGCAGTAGGGCAACACAGTAGCCAGCAACGCACGGTGGCGACGGTTGAGATGGCGAATCAGATGTGCAAGCAGCAGGGCGTTGTTCGGCGGGGAAGTCCGGTCACCTCCGTGAAAGATCTTGCTGGCTGATGTCACGTCACCACGCGGCGACTCAACTGTCCTTCCATCCAACCCGAGAGCCCACACGACTGACGGCCGGCGCTCGCTCACTCCTCTTCGCTATGTTCTTCGCGGGCAAGCGCAACGCGGCTCGCCAAGACCGCAACCCCCGCGACCGCCGCACCCGCTACGGCCGCTTTGCGCCCCGCCTCTGCGGCCGCGTTCTTCAATTGCACCGGGTCCCGGGCCGCGTCCCACCATCGTGTCGCCTCCAATGAACGTCGGCCAGACTCGATTCCGAGCGGCCTGTGGAATTCATCGACGGCGCTGCCGACATGGTTAATCGAGCCCACCACAGTCCGGTGCGCGGGCAAGTGCAACAGCACATTGGAATTGGCCGTGCCGGCAGCCGCATCCATGCGTGCCATCAGGTGCTCAATCTTCTGCGAGATGAGTTCCCGCCGCTTCTGCCGGTCATCCTTCAGCACTAGCCGACGCCCGTCCAGCTTGTCCGGAGACTCGTCCAGTACCCGCTGCAGTCGCAGCACGTCGAGCGCGTCTTGCAGTTCGAAGCAACGAGCCACAACGGCGAGCAATTCCTGAACCTGGGACTCTGTTTCCTTGGCCGTCTTGGCGAGATCACCGATCTTGGTCGTGCTCTCCACCCTCTCCGCGAGTGCGTCGAGTCGACCCAGCGCCCAACCCAAGGCGTCCGTGATCGTATGGGTCCTGGCCTGCACGGTCGACCACGTATCGTCGTCGACCTGGCCCTCCCGGTCCAGAACGGTCATGGCAGACTCAATGTCGAGGCCCGCTCCGAACACCTTTCCCAGCTCGACGTTCTTCTGGGCGCGGAGCACGTCGTCGACCTTCTTGTCGATCGTCGCGAGATAGCTCTTGATCTCGTTCATCTCATGCTGCCTCGCGAGCTGCGCCATGATCCCTGCGGCACCAGCAAGAATCGCCGGGTTGGTCAGGAGTGAGCCTGACCGCTCCACCACCTGGAGCCATGACTCGATTGAGCCTCGTTTCCCCACCATCGCGTAGCTGATGCCAGGCGTCCTGGTTTCCATCAGTCCGTGCTTCTTGTAAAGATGCGCGGACTCCTCGGTCAGCTTCAACCAGCGACCTGAGTTGGCGGCAATGTCAGAACCCGCCTGTGCGACTCCAGCCGCGGCACGGAGGAGAGGACCGAGCCGTCGCAATGCGAGGTCCTTCGACAACGACAACAGTCCTTCTGATGCGAGGAAGCGCTCGACATCCGTCGGATCCCCGATGACCGCAAGTCCATCGCCGTCACTGATCAGCTGAATCTCGTTATCCATCGCTCGCTCCTGTAGTGACTGCTCGCAGTTGAAGTAGGTGGGGTGAGCGATGCAAGGGCTTCCATCATCGGAAGGCGTCGCCCCCTACCCGGCCACCGACGCGCGCACCGCACGTCCTGCGGCTACACCCTCAACTGCGAAGAGCCGTTGAAACCCAACACCTGCCAGGGTTCGAACCTTTGGCCTCTTCGGCCCGGCGAACCTTCCCGTCAAAGCAATCGGACACCCTGACAGCCGAACCCAATCAGGCACCCGAAGAGCCTCTTGCGGACCACTCGTTGGCGAAGTACTCCATCTGCTTAATAACCAGGTCGATGGCTGCCTTCTCCCGGTCCGGCGGGTAGTTGTTGCGGACCAGGAGGCGCTTGATGGCGCTGCGGAGACGGGCGCGGACGGGTTCACGGGCGATCCAGTCCGGCTTCAGCTTGCTGCGGACCTCCGCGACCAGCTCACGGGCGATGCCGGCCAGCACCTCGTCGCCCATCAGCTCCCGTGCGGTGCCGTGGTCGGCGACGGCGTCGTAGAAGGCGAGCTCGCGCCAGTCCAGCGGCGGGTTGAACTTCTCGCCACGCCGGGCGTCCTCCATGACCTCCTTCGCCATCTCGACCAGCTTGGCGATGAGTTCTGCGCTGGTGTACTGCTGTCGCATGTACCGCACCATGAGGTCCTGAAGCCGTTCGGAGAACGTGGTGCGGCGGACGACGTTGTGACGCGTAACCTCGCGCATCTTCCGCTCGATGAGCCGCCTCAGTGCCTCTGCCGCCAAGTGCGGGGTCTCGCTGTTCTGGAGCTGCGCGACGAGCGCGTCGTTGAGATGGGTCAGGTCGGCGGTCTCCAGGCCGGCCTCGGCGAACAGGTCCGTGACCCCGCCGGTCTCGACGACCGAAGACGTCAGCTGGGCGAGGTACAGCTCGACGTCACGGGCGATGGGCAGACCGCGGGCCTCGCGCTCCATCGCGTCGTACTTCGCCATGTAGGCGCGGACCTCGACGAAGAACTGGATGTCCCGGCGCCACGTCGGGGTGTCGGGGAAGCGCTCGCCGATGTTCTTGGCGCTGGCGGACAGCGCGTAGAAGCGCTCCAGGCGGTGGGCATGCTCGCGGTAGCGGCGGCCGAGTGTCTGGCGAGGGTCGTCGAGCCTTTCCGGGTCGTTGCCCGGCGTACGCGGATCCCTCAGATACGCGGTGGCCTTGCGCGCCGCGTCAATGAAGGCCGTCTTCGTCGGCTGGGCCAGCCGCGCCCGCCAGTCGAGGCCGCGCAGCATGTCGTTGAGGATGTCGTACTCGTTGCGCAGCTCGTCCAGCGCCCGGTCCAGGTCGTCGCCGAGCGTCCGGTCGTCCTGGTCGGCGTCGGTGTACTCGGCGATCGCCCGCTGGAGGTTCTCGGTGAGCGGGGCGTAGCCGACGAGGAGGCCGTCCTCCTTGCCGCGGAAGCGGCGGTTGACGCGGGCCAGGGCCTGCATGAGGTTGGCACCCTTGAGCGGTCGGTCCAGGTACATCGTGTGGATCGGCGGGGCGTCGAAGCCGGTCAGCAGCATGTTGTTGACGATGAGGAGCTGCAGCTCGTCGTCGGGGTCCTTGGCGCGGTTAATCACGGCCTTGCGACGGCTGTCACTCAGGGCGTGCGCGAGGAGGTGTTCCTTGTCCTTGCGCGAGTTCGACGAGAAGACGATTTTCATGGCGCCCTTGTCGATCTCGTCGCTGTGCCAATCCTCGCGCAGCTCACGCAGGGCGTCGTACACGCGGACGCAGATCTCGCGGGTCGCACACACGATCATCGCCTTGCCGGTGGCGCCGCCCTTCTCAGAGACCCCGACGAACGGCTGCATCGCCGTGCGCCGGGCCTCCCAGTGCGTGACGAGGTCCTGGACGAGATCCCTTATGCGGGCGGGGGCACCGTACATCGCGTTCATGGTGGCGACGGCCTGCTCGACGCGCTGCCGCTCAGTTTCGTCGAGCCCATCTGTGATGAGATCGGCTTCTTCGTCGATCTTCGTCGGGTCGACGTCCTTGTCCAGCACGAGCTGGATGACGCGGCCTTCGTGGAAAACCTTGACGGTCGCCCCATCGTCGGCGGCACGCTTCAGGTCGTAGATGTCAATGTAGTTGCCGAACACCTCGCGGGTGTTGCGCTCGGCCTCGGAGATCGGGGTTCCGGTGAAGGCGAGCAGCGTGGCGTGCGGGAGGGCGTCGCGCAGGTGGCGGGCGTAGCCGTCGAGGGAGTCGTAGTGGCTGCGGTGCGCCTCGTCGACGACGACGACGATGTTCCGTCGGTCGGAGAGAAGGGGGTGGTCGGCGCCGGCCTCCTTCTCCTCCTTGGTACGGCCGAACTTCTGGAGGGTGGTGAAGAGGATGCCGCCGACGCGCTTGGCGGCCAGCTCCTCGCGGAGTTCGGCGCGGGTGAGGACCTGCTTAGGGGCCTCCGGGAGGATCTCGCTCTCCAGATAGGTGGAGTACAGCTGGTCGTCGAGGTCGGTGCGGTCGGTGATGACGACGACGGTGGGGTTAAGGAGGGCTGGGTCCCGCATCACCAGTGTCGTGGTGAGGACCATCTCCTCGGACTTGCCGGACCCCTGCGTGTGCCAGACGACACCGGCCCGCCCGTCGGTCGCGGCGGCGTTGCGTACCTCCTCCGCGGCGCGCGTCACCGCGTGGTACTGGTGCGGCTTCGCGATGCGCTTCATCCTCTTGGCCGGGACGAAGTTGATGAAGGACCGGATGAGGGTGAGGAAGCGCGGCTGGGTGAACAGGCCGTGCAAGGCCAGGTTCTGACCCGAGTCCCATATGCCCTCGGCGTCGAGCAGGTCGACACGGGCGCCGAACTCGTCTGTGTTCCAGGGCGCGAAGTGCTCGTACGGGGTGAAGGGGGTGCCGTACTTGGCGGTGATCCCGTCGGAGAGCAGAACCACGGCGTTGTGCCGAAACGCGGTTGGGAACTCCTCGACGTACCGGATCACCTGCGAGTGCGCGTCCTGGAGCGTGGCGTCCTCGTCGCCGGCCCGCTTCAGCTCCAGGACAGCGAGGGGCAGGCCGTTGACGTACAGGACGACGTCGAAGCGACGGTTCTTCTCGCCGTCGATGACGGTGACCTGGTTGAGGGCGCGGTAGACGTTCGCGTCCGAGTTATCCAGGTCGACGAGGCGGATGGTGGGGTTGTGCTCGGCACCGAAGGCGTCGGTGTAGGTGACGGAGCGGATGCCAGCGGTCAGGTAGGCGTGGGCGGTGCGGTTCTCCTCGTAGGTGTCCTGGGAGGACGGGGTCGCCGCGATGCCGACAGCGCCCCGGACTGCGTCCGGGGGCAGTTCGGGGTTGAGCCGCTCGATCGCCTCGCGGAGGTCGGGGTAGAGAATCAGGTCGTCCCAGGACTTGCGGTGCCCGGAGCCGGGGGCGAACTCGTTACCTGGGGACGGTCGCCAGGCAAGTTCGGCGAGTTCGTCGAGGGCGAGAAGCTCCCAGTCGGCCTCGTAGGGGCGGTGCTGCTCGGCTCTGTCGTTGTCCCCGGCGTGCGTCATACGTGGTCCTCGACAATCTTCTCGGCGTCCTTGATGCGGAGGCTGCCGGACATGAGTTGGGGGAGGAGGGTGTCACGGAGGGCAGTAAGGGAGCGGGATTCGACGGCAGCCAAAAGGGCTCTGTCCACTAGGGGAGCGGCAGCGGCCGTGAACGAGGAGATTCTCTCGGACGGAGGGACAACCAAGGGGATCCCTTTGAAAGCTGACGAATTCATGCCGGGGATGGCAGCACCAGTGCCCCGCCGTCTCATCTCTGCCATGATCGGCGCAGATGTCAGCCAGTAGTATCCGAAATCTTGCCCAATGTCGGCCGTCATGCGTACACGGTAAACGTGCTCATTGATACACATTTTGGAGAACGGGAATCCATTTCCAAAGAGTGTGACATGCGGCCTGAAGTCGCCCGGCTTCCCGCCGTCCTTGTAGACAAGGATATCTCGATCTTCAACGACTCCACGTCGCATACCGGAAAAGAATTCGTCAGGGATGAACTTTGTTTTCGCGAAGTCGAACTTCCCCAACCCGATGATACTCTCGGCCCCGATACTAGGAACGCCCGACAGGTACTGGGCCACACCCCCCTTGGGGCGGGTCCCCGTCTCGACTGTGATGGTGCGCTCCCCCATGGCAACAGCAGCCCACCGGGGGGGGAGCGGCGCACCGTGGATCAAATGGTTCAGCGCAGCGGAAAAGTGCCCTCTGAATTGCATACCAGCGAGTTCGTCGGCTGCCGCGGCGATGCGCCCATTGACTGCGATCTTGTCGTCCAGCGCCCCAAGTACCGCGGCAATCCCGTCCTGCTCCCGAGGAGGTGGGATGTGGCACCGTACGTCTTCGATACGCCCCGGAGATGTGTGAAGAATCTTTGTTCCTGAGGCCGTGCTGAAGAGTTGGCGATTTACCTCAGACGTCAAGAAAAGGTAGTAGGCAAAGCTCTTGCGGAGGCGATCTCCGATTACCTCAACACGACCGATTCGCTGGTTATGAAGGTAAACCTTCCCATCATCCGGGATGATCCCAGGAATTCCCAGGATTTCCCCTCCCGGGGTCTGGCAAGTCATCACAACCAACAGATCACCCGGCGCAAGTTCGAACTCTCCGGGATACTCTCCGCGAAACTCACGCACCCGTGTGGACTCAAAACGGAATCCGCCCGTGTAGTTAAAGTTTCCGATACTGACGACAATCGGGCCACCGGTCAGATCGTCGGTCATTCTCTCGCCGGAGAAAGCGAACCCGTGGTGCACTTTCAACATTTCGCCGAGTTTGGCGTACGTCCATTCACTCACCGAAGCTCCCCAATTGCTCCCGGACCGTCTTCTCCAGCGAGGCCGACTTCTCGAACAACCCGTACAGCTCCTCCGTCAGCGCAGCGATCCTCTCCGCCACCGCCTCCGCGTCCTCTTCCTCTGCTTGAACGGCCCCCACATACCGCCCCGGCGTCAGCGCATACCCGTGCTCCCGAACCGTCTCCAGATCCGCCGAGGAGCAGAACCCAGGCTCATCCGCGTATGTCAGCCCTTCCTCGCGCGCCGACGCCGTCCCCCGCCACGCGTGATACGTACCCGCGATCTGCGCGAGGTCCGCATCCGTCAGCACCCGCTCGGTCCGGTCCACCATCTCGCCCATCCCCCGGGCGTCGATGAACAGGATCTCCCCGCGCCGATCATCCAGCCGCCGGGCACCCTGCGGGGACTTGTCCTTGGCCAAGAACCACAGGCACGCCGGAATCTGCGTCGTTCGGAATAGCTGGGATGGCAGCGCCACCATGCACGCCACCAAGTCCGCCTCGACCAGCGCCTGCCGGATTTCGCCCTCTCCGCTCGACTGCGAGCTCATCGAGCCGTTGGCCAGGACGATGCCCGCCGTGCCCTTCTCCCCCAGCTTGGAGATCATGTGCTGGAGCCACGCGTAGTTGGCGTTGTTCCGCGGCGGCACCCCGTACTTCCACCGAGGGTCACCCTCGTCCCGCGCCCAGTCCTTGATGTTGAACGGCGGGTTGGCCATGACGAAGTCGGCCTTGAGGTCCGGGTGCTTGTCGTCGGCGAACGTGTCGCCCCACCGGGGACCAAGGTTGCCGTCGATGCCGTGGATGGCCAGGTTCATCTTGCCCAGCCGCCAGGTGCGCTCGTTCAGCTCCTGGCCGTACACCGCGATGTCGGCCTTGTGCCCCCGCCCCCGGTGTGCCTCGATGAACTTGCTGGCCTGCACGAACATGCCGCCCGAACCGCACGCCGGGTCGTACACCCGTCCCTCGTACGGCTCCAGGATCTCAACGATCAGCCGCACCACCGACTGCGGCGTGTAGAACTCGCCGCCCCGCTTCCCCTCCGCCCGCGCGAAGTTGCCGAGGAAGTACTCGTACACCTCGCCCAGCACGTCCTGCGCCAGCTTGTCCTCGTTGCCGCCGAAGCGGGCGTCACTGATGAGGTCGACGAGTTCGGCCAGACGCTTCTGGTCGACGTTGTCGCGGTTGAAGATCTTCGGGAGGACGCCGGTCAGCGAGGCGTTCTCCCTCATGACCGCGTCCATCGCCTCGTCGAGCAGCTTGCCCACACCCTGGCTCTTGGCGTTCGCGGCGATCCACGACCAACGGGCAGTCTCCGGAACCCAGAAGACGTGCGCGCCGGTGTACTCGTCGCGGTCCTCGAGGAACTCGTCGAGGCGGTCCTCGGCGATGCCATCCTCGGCGAGCTCCTTGGCCAGCTCAGACCTGCGCTCCTCGAACGCGTCGGAGACGTACTTCAGGAAGATCAGGCCGAGGACGAACTCCTTGTACTGCGCGGCGTCGATCGAGCCGCGCAGCTTGTCCGCGGCCTTCCACAGAATCGCCTGGATCTCCTTGGGTGTGGAAGCGGTGAACAACTCCGCCTGATCCGTGGGCTTTTTCGTGCGCGGAGGCATGGAGTGGATCGTCTCCTTCAGTCGTCGGTGCCGGATGAGTCAGTCAGGTCAGAAAGATCAGGAAGTTCAGGAAGGGTCTGCATCGTCAACGTGCCGTCGGCGAATCCGTCGGCGGCGACGCGGGCGAGGTCGTCCAGCGCGTCGCATTGCTCCCGCAGCAGCGCCGCCCGCCGGGCGACCTCGGCGAGCACGGCGTCGAAGCGCTCCGCCTCCTCCCGCGCCAGGTCGGGGATCAGTAGGTCCTCGACAGCCCGGGAAGCCCGCACCGCGCCGCTGGTGCGCTCGTGCTCGGAGGCCGCCGCCCGCAACAGCGCGGCCAGCGCTCGCGGCCGTACCGGCGGATCGGCATCGGGGTGTACGCGCAGTACACGAGCCGGCGCCGCGACGACGGACAGCCCCTCCTCATCGACGTACACGCCGAACCGTGGGTTGGCCGTGACGACCACATCTCCCGGCTCGGTGAACTGGGCGTGCCCGTAAGCCGTGAGAAGAACGCCACGGTCGATACGACGGCTGCCCGACCGTACATCGCCGAGGATTTCCTCCGGCGTGATCACGCGGTAGTGGCCCTCGGGCGTGAGGTGCTCCACGGCGATGCGGTGGCCGGGGCGTCGGCGCAGTCGGCGTTCCTTGAGGAGCCTGCGGACCGTCGTACGCCGGACGGGCTTGTCCTCGGGCCGCAGTACGGCCTGGACCCGCAACGCCGCGCGCAGGTCGGCCTGCGCTCGGGCCCGCTCGTCGAGGTCCGCCAGGCGCTGCTCCAGGTCGCCGATCAGAGCCGGGCGTTCCATGACGTCACGGGTGTAGCGGGCCTCGGTTGTCCGATGCTGCGGCGTGAACGCGATACCGGGCCGGTCGTCGAGCACCTTGGCCGGGATGATCACCGCGTTGCGCGGCTCGTGTCGGCGGTCCCCGCGCCAGCCGGCGGCACGCCAGATGGCGATGTCCTCGGTGAGCGTGTCCAGCACGGGTTCTGTCAGGGGCTTCGCCGAGTAGTCGGCGAGGAAGACAAGGCCCGTGCGCTCCGAGTCCGACGTACGGGAGAGCAGCCACACGGCCGTGCGGTAGCCCGGGCGGTACGGGAACGCCCCGTCGGGCAGGCTGATCGCGGCCTTGAGCAGACCGTCATGGAGGAAGGACCGGCGCAGGCGGTCGGCATCCCCGTGCCGGGGAAGTGACCGTACGAGCACGTCGGCCGGGCCGAGGACGACGGCCGTGGAACCGGTGGCCAGGTAGTCGGTGAGGGTCTGTACCCGCTCCAGCACGGCCCGCGCGTTCCGAACCTCGCCCGCCTGGTAAGGCAGGACGCAGGCCAGCAGGTCCGGGTACCCCCAGTCCTCGACGGACTCCGCGGACAGGTCCTCACCCTCGGTGACGTCGAGGTGGAACTCGTACACCTCCCGTACGAGCATCCGGCGTCGCACCAGACGGACCCGGGCCGGGTCCGGGTCGGCAGCGAGGTAGGTGTGTCCGGAGCCCTCGGGGGCGGCGGCGTGAAGGGCGGCGAGCAGGTCGCCCGCGCCAGCGTACGGCGTGGCGAGTACCGCGCCCTCCTCCAAGGCCGCCACTCCGGTGAGGGCCGCGAGAGCGCGGACCAGCAGTGGGGCGGGTGCGTCGGCGGCCAGGTCGGTGGAGCCGAGGCGGCGGCGGGCCTCCAAGAGCCAGTCGAAGGCCTCGGCGGGGGTGTAGGCGGCCTCGGCCAGCTCGTCGGCGAGGACGGCCAGCGCGGCGCCTGTGCGGTCGGGGTCGGGTACGGCCCGCAGCTCAGCCAGCAGGAAGGCGTCCTCAGTGTCGAGCGCGGCGGCACGGTCCAGGAGGTTGTCCCAGCGGCAACCGGAGACCGCGGTGTCCAGCTGCTGGCGCAGGCAGATCAGGGCTGTCAGCGCCCCAACGAGTACGGGTGCGGGCAACGCGGGGGTGCGCCAGGCGGCAAGCGTGTGCAACGCCAGTTCCGCGCGCAGCCGACGGCGGTCGGCGTTGCCGCGCCCCGTGTCAGCCAACCAGTCGACGACCTCCCGCGCATCGAACAAGGGGCGTCCGTCCTCGTGGGCGGCGGGCACGGGGAAGTCGGGGTGCCGTCGGCTCCAGGTGGTGGGTACGGGCCGTTGGACGCGGGCGAGGGCGGCGATCTCCGCATAAGTGATACGCCAGACCGGCAGGTCGGGCAGGATGTGGGACACCGCATCGAGCGCGGTACTCACCGGTCGTCACCCCCCATCTCCTGTGTACCGGTGTTCATGGCCCTGGCCCCTGTGACTCTGGGCGGAACGCGTCAGCGCCTGGGCAAGTAGCAGCACCCTACCCCTCCGCGGGTTTCTAGCGTTCCATGCCGCTGATAACCGGGGTTATCAGGATCTCCAAAGAAAAACACGACAGATTGCGGCACCTTGATCCCTGTCGGCCACGCCGCTCAGGAGCGGACGGCCGCTCACTCACTGGACCAGACACGACGCCCCGGAGGTCCCGCCATGTCCGACGCACCCTCGACACCCCCCACCGCCCAGCCCTACGGCTCCAACGGCCCTGTTCAGGCGGCTGGCTGGGGCGCCATACCGCCCCTGCCCCCACTGCCCCCGACCGGCAAGCCGTCGCGCCGCAGAGCATGGCTGACGCACGGTGCGACGGCGTTCGTCGCCCTGGTCATCGGCGCCGCGATGGGCGGCGGAGGCGGGTCCGGGTCCACCACGGATTCCGCGCGCCCCGCTCCGGCCGTCACCGTCACCAAGACCGCCGACGCGCCGGCGCCGGCGGCGACGGTCACCGAAAAGGTCACGGTGACACCGAAGCCGGCCAAGGAGCCCGGCCCGGCGGCCTCCGTGGCGGGAGACGGCACGTACCTCGTCGGCGAGGACATGAAGGCCGGCACGTACAAGACGGCCGGCCCGGCGGACAGCGCCATCCCCAACTGCTACTGGGCCCGCCTCAAGGACGCGTCCGGCGAGTTCGACGCCATCATCGCCAACGGCAACGCACAGGGCCAGACGCGCGTGACCGTACGCAAGGGCGAGTACTTCCAGACGTCCGGCTGCGAGACCTGGAAGAAGGTCGGCTGACAGGCCGACGCGGGCCGTCCCCCTTCCACTCCCACGACGCTCTCGACCGTCTGCCGGCGCACCCGCCGGTCATCCGCTGCCACCACCCCCGTCCAGCGCTCGCCGTCCGGCGCCAGTCCAGGAGGATTCCGTGAGCCGCCGTTCCCCGCTCGCCCGCGCACCCCGCCCCGACACCCGCGTGCGACGCGGGGTGCAGTTCAGCGACACGGTGAAGGCCGTGCCCGGGCCGATCGTCCTCGCGACCGACGCGTCCGTGGGCAAGGATCACGTCGGCATCAGTTTCCTCTCCACCACTGGTCACGCGGGACTTCGAGCCCACCTCTACCCGGTGCACCTCGCCCGCCCCCACACCCGCATCGTGGTGACTGAACTCCGGGCCGTGTACTGGGGCCTGCAGCCCGTGCTCGCCGCCCACCCCGGCCGCCCGGTCGAGGTCCGCGTCGACAGCCTCGACGCCCTCGGTCACCTGCGGGCCTGGCGGGAAGGCGGCACCCGCATGCCGAAGGGCTACGACACCCACCTGCGGTCCCAGGGCCGTACGCCCACGCTCACGCGTCTCCAGATGCTCGTCGAGTACACCCCGAGCCTGACGTTCGTCCACGAGAAGGCCCACGTCGGAAACCCGCTGAACGAAGCCGCCGACTCCCTGGCCAAGCTCGGCCTGCGCGCCGTGGGCGGCAAGGCCCCCGTCGATGAGATCCCGCGCCTCCTCCCTCTGTGGGCCACCGGCGCCCTCGGCGACTACCGCCGCAGCCGGGCCTGACCCAGCCGCCCGGCAACGCACGCAGGCCGGGGCCCTCTTCCCGCACCGACACAGCCCCCAGTCCCCCATCGCCCCGCATTCCGCGACAGACCACAGGAGCCACGCCATGTCCCAAACGGAACAGCCGCATCCGACGGACCGCCCCGCTACCGTCGCCGAACTCGTGCAGACGCGCCTCGCGGACGCGCCGCTCCCCGAGCCCGTGAAGGTGCTCCTCAAGGAGGCCCTGGGCGACGGAACCACACGGGAGACGTCCTCCGTCAGCCGTATCTATCTCGAATCGGTCGCCGTCACCCGGTTCCGCGGCATCGGCCCGCGCGCCTGGCTCAAGCTCAGCCCCCGGCCGGGCGTGAATCTCGTCGTCGGCCGCAACGGCTCCGGCAAGTCCAGCATCGCCGAGGCGATCGAGACCGCCTTCACCGGGACGAACCCGCGCTGGGAGGGCAGGAACGCGGTGCGCGGCGGCAACTGGCGCAACCTCCACGACAGCGAGGGCAGACCCGAGATCGAGGTGAAGGTTGCCATCGGCGGTGACGGCGGCCGCAGCACCCTGACCCGGACCTGGACGAACGACGAATTCGCCCACTCGCAGGCCGAGTTGAGGCGGCCCGGACACAGCCGTACTCCCCTTGACGACGTCGGCTGGAAGCAGGCGCTGACGGACTACCGGCCCTTCCTGTCGTACGTCGACCTCGACCGCATGATCAGCGGCAAGCCCTCCGAGATGTACGACGCGATCGCCACGATCCTCGGCCTGGAGCAGCTGAGCGACGCCTACCTCTCCATCGGACGGGAGGCCAAGGTGCTCAGCGACGCGAAGAAGGCGGTCGAGGACGCGCTGCCGGGTCTCAAAGAGGCGCTGTACCAGCTGGAGGACGACGACCGCGCGGTCCAGGCACTGCTCGCCGTGGACACTGCGGGAGCCCCGGACTTCGAGGCCCTCGACTCCCTGATCACTGGGCTGCCCGCCGAGAGTGACGAGGGGCTGCTCGCCGGACTGCGTGCGGAGGCCGCCGTACAGGGTCCCGACACGGCGAAGGTCGGTGCGGCCGTGGACCAGCTGCGTACGGCCCTTGCCGATGTGGAGGACCTGCGTGGCACGGGCGCCGATGACGCCCTGCGGCGCGCGGACCTTCTGGAGCGCGCGCTGGCCCACCACGACCGGCACCCGGACACGGGCTCCTGCCCCGTGTGCGGCACCGGCGAGGTGCTGGACGCCGCCTGGGCCGCCGACGCTACCGTCCAGATCGCCGCTCTGCGGGAGGAGGCCGCAGCCGCCCGAACCGCGCGCGACGCGCTGCGGTCCGCGGTGTTCACCGTTCAGGACCTCGTCCACACGCCCTCGCGGATCCCTGAGCCGTTGAGGGACCCGTGGAAGGCCTGGACGGCCTGCCGGACCATCAGCGATCCGACCGACCTCGCCCAGCGTGCCGCGCAGGCCGCGACGGTACTGGCCGACGCCTGCGACGCGGTGCGGACGAGGGCCTTCAGGGAGCTGGAGAAGCGAGACGAACGCTGGCGTGCGCTGGTCATCCGCCTGGCGGGCTGGGCGGAGAAGGCTCGCGGCGTGGAGGCGAACCGGCAGCGGCGCCGCGACCTCACAAAGGCTCAGAATTGGGTCAAGACGCTGGCCGGGGAACTGCGCGAACAGCGCATGGAGGACTTCGCCGACCAGTCCCAGCGCGTCTGGGAGCGGCTTCGTCAGGAAAGCAACGTCGACCTCAAGGCCGTGACGCTGAAGGGCAGCGAGAGGGCCAACGTCCGCAAGCTCGTCATGGACGTCTCCATTGACGGCAAGGAGGCGTCGGCGCTCAGCGTCATGAGCCAGGGCGAGCAGCAGGCCCTCGCGCTGTCCCTGTTCCTGCCCCGGGCCACCACCGCCGACAGCCCCTTCGGTTTCGTCGTCATCGACGACCCGGTGCAGTCCATGGACCCCGCCAAGGTGAACGGCCTGGCTCAGGTCCTGCACGAACTCGGGCAGCACCGTCAGGTCGTCGTGTTCACCCACGACACCCGGCTCCAGCGGGCGTTCACCAGCCAGGAGCTTCCGGTGACGGTGTTCGAGGTCGAGCGGGGCGAGGCGTCCCGGGTGCGGGTCCGGCCGGTGACGGACCCGGTACGTCAGGCACTCGACGATGCCCGGGCTCTCGCAAGCACCCCCGACCTTCCCGCAGCGGCGCGGACGCACGTCCTGCCCAGCCTGTGCCGCATCGCTCTGGAGAACGCCTTCCTGGAAGCCGCCTGGGTCCGGCACCACCGCGGCGGAGGGCAGGGGGAACTTCTGCAGGCCATCGTGACCGACGCCGACCGGTTCGCGAAGTTGGCGGCCCTGGCCCTGTTCGGCGATGCCGCACGGGCCGTCGACGTATACCCGGAACTACGCGCCCGGCACGGGCGGCACGCCACGGACCTCGTCAGGCAGTGCCAGGACGGTGCCCACCCCGCCGGAGCGCAGATCACCGACCCGCACCGCTTCGTGGACGAGATCAAGTCCATCGCCGAGAAGGTACGCAAGCCCGAGGAGACCGTCTGATGCGCGCCCATGCCACCTCCATCGACGAACTGCTGCTGACCACCGACCGGCTGCTCACCGGGCAGCACATCCGCACCACGTCCGCCAGCCGTCACCGCGGCGCCTCCTTGGCGCTGCGCACTGCCCTGGAGATCGCCGTTGACCGTCGGCTGAACGCGGCCCTGCCCGGACTCGGCCGCCTCTCCGGGCGGGCCAAGCTGCTCTGCCTCCGCTGCTGCACCGGTGCGGAGACCGCCCGCCGTACGAAGGCCGTCTGGTCGCACCTGTGCCTGGGGTGTCACTACCACCAGTACGAGATCGGGCCCTCTCGCGACCAGGTGCGCGCCTGGCGGGCAGAGGTCGGCGAACTGGTCGAGGAACTGCGCGCCGATCCCGTCCAGCGATGACGGCGCGAGCGCGGCATCCGGGATCGCATCGCCCGCAGGGGTATTCGGCCGGGCAAAGACGATCAGGTCTGAGTCCGTCCTGCTGAGGGCGCGGCTGTCCTACGACCACGCGTTGATCTCGGCCCCTGCTCAAGCCTCGAACCTGCGCCCCAGAGACGTCAGTCAGAATCCGTACTACTCCCCCCTCGCCTCGGAGACCGACGCGCCGTTGCCTTCTTCTTCGCCGTGCGCGGTGGCTGGTAGATCTCGTCGCGGCCGATGACGCGTAGCGCCTTGTCTCGCCATGCCGGCACGTCCACGCCGTTCTCGTCGCTCGTCCACATCAGCGTGCCGTTCGGCCCGCCGCCCTCGTCAGCGGGGAGGATGCCCTGTTCCGCGTACCACTTCTGCTTTTTCTGCCAGGAAGAGGCGTAGCGCGGGTCATGGAGCATGCCGAGGTGTTCCCAGTAGACCGTACGACCGCTGTAGGTGCTGATGGTGAAGTCGGGACGGCGGGGCATGGGGTCGCTGCCGTCCCTGCTGTACAGGGGTTGCTCGTAGACCCACGCGCCGGGGGCGATGTCGTCGAGGATGTCCGCGATGATGACCTCGTTCTTGCTGCGGACCGGTACGCCGCTGGCGCTGATGTGCAGCAGCCGGGAGTCCACCCGGACCGACGGGGCCCCTGCGTGACCGGCGATCTGCCGCGGAGACGGGGGCACCATCAGGTCGGTGAGTCGGCGAGCGGTGTCGGAACCAGTCGCCCGAGTCAGAAGCAGCAGATCCTCCAGCGGACCCTCGTGGCAGAGGACCACTCGCTCGGTCTGCCGGGTGAGGGCGGTGTAGAGCAGTTCGCGGGACAGGCCCTGCACCGCCGCCGGCAGCATCAGGATCACAGTGCCGAACTCACTGCCCTGGCTCTTGTGCACGGTGAGCGCCCAGGCCAGCTCCAACGGCGGGTCCTCGTCACCACGACCGTCCCGGTACGGAAACCACCTGCCGAGCTGTGAGGAAAACTCGACATGAGCTGCGGGCCTGAACTTCATCCCGCCCGACTTCGTTTTCCCTGTGACGACGCCGATCTCGCCGTTCGCCACATACCCCGGCTCCGGCTTCCAGACTCCGGGCACCTCGCCCCTGGCCCGCATGTTGCGGGTGTTGACGACCTTGTCCCCCAGAATGATCTGCTCCGCGCCGAGCGGCTTGGGCACTTTCGCACGGTAGTGCAGGGCCTGCTGGAGAGCCTGACCACGGTGGCGACGTTTGAGGTGCCGGTTGAGCTCGACAGTGCCGTGCGCACGGCCCCGAACCGGGGAGAGCACCTGCCACTTCTCGCATTCCTCCGGGGCGGAGCGGAAGTCCGGGTAGACCCGGGGTCCGACGGGTTTCTCCGTCGCCCCGTACGACTTCGCGAAGCTAAGTCCGTCGTCGTCTCCGCTGACCTTGAATTCCTCCTCCAACACGTCGTCGAGCACTTGCGCCGCCGACCGGCCGTTCCAGGCGACGGCCCGCAGATGCTGTAGGGCGTCCCCCCGCCGAAGCTGCGCCCAGACCTCGTCGGCCCCTTCCATAAGCTCGTCACCGCTGAACCACCGGGCGAGCAGCAGGTCCTCCCGGGTACCCTCCTTCCCGCGCTGCCGACGCAGGATCGTGAGCTCGGCCCAGCCGGGCGCGACACGTGGCCAGTGCGCGGGATCGTGCTCCCCTCTCGCCCTGCGCTCCAGATCGACGAAGGGGCGGCCCGAACCGATGGGCGGCAACTGGCGCGGGTCTCCGACCAGGATGAGCCGCTGAGGCAGAATCAGCGCGTCCAGCAGCGCCGCGAACATGTCCTCGGTCAGCATGGAGGCCTCGTCGACGACGACCGTCCCGTACCGCTGCCTGGTCCCGGGGTCGCCGGTGAGCAGATAGCGCGCGTTCTGTCCGTCGTAACGCTGCGATCGGCTCAGGAACTGGGCGAGCGTATAAGCCTCGTGCTCGGCCTTTTGCTCCAGCTGAACCCGCGCCTTGCCGGTCGGCGCGAGCAGCAGCAAGCCGTCCGCTGTGATCTCTGGTCGTCGTGCCAGTGCCCTGACCAGAGTGGTCTTACCGGTGCCCGCAGGGCCGTTGAGGACAGTGAGCCGCGACTGATAGAGCTCGTGCAGCGCTGCGGCCTTCTCCAAGCGGGCCCGCTGCTCGGCCTGCAGGTCCTCGGCCGTTCCCTGGGGTGACCCGAGCACAGCGTCGAGCGTGGCGTTCAGATCGTCCGGCGCCGTGTGCCGCGGGGCGCCGCGCAGTCTGCGTACGACAGCACGGATCCATTCCCGGCGTCGAACCGCCGACCGCAGCTTGTATCCGAAGGCTCCGCCGGCGAGTTCGGTCCTGGTCAGCTGAGGCCAGTTCACCTCGTGGTCGTCGTCCAGCGAGCCGGGGTCCAGTTCGATCCCCTGCATCACCGACACGGTGACATCCAGCGGCCGTACGACGTTGAGCTCGGCGATCCTGGAGAGGGCGTCGTCGACGGTAAGCAGCGTATGGCCCTCATCCTCGGCGTGCCGCAGCACAGTGACGAGGGAGGCCTCGACCCGTCTCCGGTCCAAGGGGCCGTCCAGGGGCACGGTCACCGGCAGCGGATAGCGTTCGGCGAGCCCCTGGTCGGGAAAGCAGCCCCGGTCGACGGTTTCGAAGAGGATGGGCTCACCGTCGTCCACCGTGCAGTTCACCAAGTCATAGGGGTTGTCCAGCAACTCATCGTCGGTGAGCTCGATGCCGGTCTTCCGGTCCAGCACCCGATCGAGCTGGTCCCTGGTCAGGTCGAACCGGCTCAGCAGCCGCAGGGCCTGTCGGCGCTCCTCGTCCACGTGCTGCCAGATGCCTCGGCTGGTGCCGGACACCAGCCGACGGAACTCCTCTGGCCCGCCTGCGCCTTCGAGCGCCTGTTGCAGCACTGGCCAGGGGTCTTCTCCTTCTGACACCACGGATGCGAGGACACGGGCGGTGAAGACGGGATGTTCGAAGCCGAGGCGTCCGAGCACCGCCGGCAGCCCGGGTGCCGGTCCACGGCGCCGCCATGCCATGCCCAACTGCCGGTCCAGCCACTGCCGTGAACGCTCCGCCACCGAGCAGCCGAGCTCACTGGCGGCCTGGGCAGCACGTTTCAGCTCCAGCAGGGCGGCTACCGCCACATCGGGCGACACGTGCTCGGTGGCGTAGGAGAACTCCCTGTTTCTCTCGGGAGCCACGGCTAGCGCGACGCTCACATCCCGGCCTTGTGCGGCGATCCTCTCGAGCTCCTGGACTGGCAGCAGGATCCCCCCGGCACCGTCAGGTCTGAGAGTGTGCCGGATGATCGTCTCCCACATGTGGTTGGGAAAGGCGGTTCTGTCCGACCCGTTCCACTGCCCTGGCAGCGTCAGTGAGTCGACACATGCAGCACCCACCAGCATCCGCCGCGGCTGGGCCTCGAAGGGTGAGTGCTTCAGATAAAAGAACACCAAGGACTGCTCGGAGCGCACATTTTCGAAGAAGGCCTCGATGACCGCGCGCTGGTTGTCCCCGTGTAGCAGCCAGTTCGGCCGGAAACCGAGCTTGCCAACGGCGAAGTCCTCCGCTCCCTCGGAGAAGCCGAGGATGCGCTGTTCCTCCGCCACCTCGACCGCGTTCTCCCGGTTGAGCCAGTAGAACGGAATGCCGTGCGCGGAGAAGGGAGGAACGTCCACCAGCGTGTCCGACACCGCTCTGAGGGCGTCCGTATGGCCGTACGGATGCTTCCGCGTCACGACGTGCCGACGCGGGCTGAGGAAACCGCCGCGCTCGGCGAGGCAGGCCGGCTCCGCGCCCAGTGCCTCGAACCGCTGGCCAGCATGCGCTGCTTCGAGTATGTCGTCCCGGTCCTCGCCGACCTTCTTGAGCAGGATGCAGGAGCTGTTACCCAGCGGGTCCTCGCACACCGTGCCACCCCACCCGCTGTCGTGCCAGGGCACCCGTACCGACAGATGCTGCACATACGCCATGCTCAGGATCCCCCCAGGACGGTCTACAGCCCAGCCAGACTAGTCTCGTGCACCGACACCTCCGCCCAAGTCCAAATGCGCCAGATCCTCGTACGTTGAGGTGACGAATAGTGTCGGCCCACCAAGGACCGCCCTGCCTTCGGCCAACCCACCTCGCCTCACTCCGCACGCTCGTGACCCACATCAAATACTCCATGGCCGCATCGCCGAGAGCGCTCCTCTGACGCACCCCGAGCGCGTCCCCTCCGCAGCACAACGCGCACTTCAGGTGCGCTTGCGTCCATCTCCGCTGGTCAGCGCGGGTGCACCCAAAGCAGGCGACCCGCAGCGCATCTGTGAGTGAGAGCGCATCCAACAGACTTGCAGACAGGGTGAGTTGTTGTTGTCTATGCTGTCGCCGCAGATCATGGACACCATGGCTGGCGCGAAAGGAAGGGCGAGGTGGCAGTGACCGACATCGATGCCTCCACGCATCACTTCCTCACCCAACTCAGCTCTCAAGCGGATGAGTTGAGGAAGGGCGTCGAAACGGCTCGACGTGAGCGTGACGAAGCGGCAGCTCGACTCGCGGACCTTGAGAAGCGACTCACGGACAGCATGGCAGCGCTGCGCGCCCTGCAGGTCTACACCGGGGAGACGCCGGGTGCGACTGCCGGCGACAGGGAAGCCGATACCGCCAACGGGCCGAACGGCACCCACGCGCTGTCGATCGAGGAAGCCATCCTCCGCGTGCTGCGGGCAAACAGTGGCTTGACCCCTTTGGAGATCGCACAGAGGGTCGATGCCCTGGGCGTGAAGAGTTCCGCCTCCAGCGTCCGGGCCCGCCTCAGCAAACTCGTCAAGCAGCGGACGCTCCGGCGTGACGGCAAATCCAGATACTCACTCGCCGTGGCGGGATCGGAGGCCACCCAGAACCCGTAAAGGTGCACAGAACACAGATCGGCCGCCGCAAGTTGCGAGCCCACGGCGGCCGTTGGCGCATGCCTCCAGACAAGGGTTCACACACCGACGGCCAGCCTAGGCCATTCGGTCGGACGGACGTGAGCCCTTTCCGAAACAATCGCCGATCTTCACGGCGACCAACGGAACAAGGACCCACAGAATGAGCGCTTCCTCGTCCGGACCGTCCGGACACTCCTCTAGCCGGAGCGCGCCACGCGACCGTGGTGCAAGAACAGCTTCGAGCGCAAGACCCGTTTCCTACCGCATGCCGCCCGTCGACATCCAGGCCGACCGGCAGATGGACCTCTTGGCCGCTGCGGTCACCACATGCGCGACCGGCCGCTCGGCAGTCAAGATCCGTGACTTCGTCCGGGAGACCGGATTGGACCGACGCGACATCACCCCCGCTTTGCGCTTCCTGACCGATACCGGCCTGCTGACCTCGGGCCCCGCCGGCTGGACGCCCACAGTCTCCGGGGTGCGCGTCGGGCAGTTGTGGACCGCCAACCGCGAGGCAGCCAGAACCGTCTTCGGTGAGGTCTGGCGCGACTCCTGGGTGTACCAGCTACTGATCGACTCCGTTCACCCGGGCGTCGCGCTCAGCGCCGACGAGATCGCCAAGGCTATGAGGCCCTACCGGACTTCCCAGCTGACGCCATGGGTGCACCTGGTCGACTGGCTTGAGCTGGCGCGATACGTCGAGCGTGACGACGACGGGCACCTGCGCCTGTCCCAGGCGGCCAGCGCCGGCGCCGAAAAGGCGACTCACGGCAAGGAGGAAGACGACGAGCCGCAGACTCCTGCCCCCGATACGTCCTCCCCGCAGCTCGGACTAGTGCTCCCGTTGAGCATGGAGCAGCTTCTACACCTGAGCGCCGAGGACTACGGCGCGGTCATGAGGTCCCTAGCGACGATCTACGACGTGCTCTCCCGCCAACGGGCCTGACATCCCACTGCCGAGCCCGGCACCTGCGTCCACCGTCGTCACCTTTTTGCGCGCGAGCGTTTGCGCATTCCGGACTACCTTCCCAAGGCTGGTGTGAACTTGCACCAGCTTGGGAGGTTGCCGCCATGCCGCTTTCGCGTACGCCCAGACACCACCGAACGCTGCCCGACGGCCCCAGCATGCCCGCAACCGTCTCCGCGGACGTGACGCTGGCGCACGCCGTCGAGCAGACCGTCAGCCTTTGGACCGCCATGACCGCTCAGGGACAGATGTCTCCCCAGACCAGCCGTTCCTTCGGGCAACTATTGGAACGCTACGAACACTACGCACGTGCCCGCGGAATCGTCCTCGTCGATGACGTTACCCCCGACTTCGCCGAAGACTTCGTCTTCGCCCAGGGGCGCACCAGGCACGGACGGATCGGCGAATCGGCCACCGCGACGCTGCACCAGCGCCGCGCCGTCCTGCGCTCCTTCTACCGGACCCTTCGCGAGCTGGGCCTCACCGACGCAGACCCTACCCGGGATATCCGCCTGCCCGGACGCACCAAGACCGTGATCCGCCCCTTGGACGAGGATGAGGCCATCGCCCTGCGTCACGCCGCTGAGTACGTCAGCAGGCCCAGCCGGCATGCCGCAGCAGCAGCATTGGCCCTCTCGGGCGGCCACACCGGCGAGATCGGCCACGCCCGCGTCCGTGACCTCGACCAGGACGCTGTGGCCGTCTGGATGCACGGTTCAACCCGCACTGACCCACGCTGGTGCCCCCTCGACCCATGGGCACTGCGCGTGCTCCAGGCCAGGGCCGCCTTCGTCACCCGGCAGCAGCGCACCCCCGAAGCAGCGCCCAACGCCCGTCTCGCGGTCTCCTCGGCCCCCGCACTAGACGAACAGCTGCAGGCCCGGGCCTGTGTCGCGCTGTCCGACCTCATCCGCCGCATCGGCCTGGGTGCTGATCCAAGGGTGAAGCCGGCCTCTCTGACCGCGTACGCCGCAGTGCGGATCTTCGACGAGACCGGAAAGATCGAGAGCGTCGCTCGGGGACTCGGGCTACGGTCCCTGGACCGAGCCGCCGATTTGGTCGGCTACGACTGGGCGCACCGCGCGGCTGAAGGACGGGCCGCCGGTGCCTGAGGACATCTTCGGTGACGCCCTCCCGCCAGCCCAGCGCGAACCACGCAAGCGGGCCTTCAGCGACAAGGACCGCCGTACTCTTCACGAGCGTCTCGTCGACTGTGCGCACAACCCAGACCTCTACGAGTTGGCCGAGGCGCTCCCGCCGCCCGGGAGGGTCGGTAGGCCCCGTCGCTATCCCGATGTCGCCTTCCTGTTCTTCCTCGCGGCCCGCAGTGTGCTGGCCTCCGCTCGCCGCACCGCCGCGCATCTCGAAGACCCAGAGGTGTGGACGATTCTTAGGGCCGGGGTGCGCGCAGAACTCGGCCGCACTGCGGCTGCCCTCCTTCCGGAGACGGGGCCGACTCGGTCCCAGTGGCTCCATGCCCAGCAACGGCTACGCGAGCACTCGCACGACCTGTGGGACATGTATCGAGGCCTGGCTCTCGCGCAGGCGCTTGAACAGGGGATCTTCCCCGAGGACGAGACCCGGTCGTGGAGCAGCCCTCAGCGGCACCAGCTGATAGCCGCCGACGGCACGGTCCTGAAATCCCCGACTCTGGCCCGGGCCAGCCAGAGCGTGGATATGACCACCGGAGAAATCCGTTACCACCGCGTAGACCCCGCCTCCGTCGCGCAGACCGAAGGCGGCGGCACGGAGGTGTACGGGCCGAAATACGTGTTCTTCTCCGCTAGAAAAGACGAGCACTACCTATCTCGGGTCTTCCTGGACTCGCGCTATGTGCCCCACCTTCACCCCGGCGGAGAGGCAGCCGTAGCGGTCAGGGGCGTCATAGACATCATGTCCGCAGCACCCGGCTGTATGGGTGTCCTCTACGACGGCGCCATCCGCGGAGTACATCGGGACGCGATAGCCCGGTTCGGCGGCCTCATTATCAACAAACAACACAAAGGGAACGAACCGCAATTTTATGAATCACTGCGCCCTGGTCGCTGCATCCACGAATTGTGGGCGGCCGGCGGACGCATCGTGGAAAAGGTTCACTACGCGGACGGAACCGCGGAACTCGTTCCGGTACCGATCAAGCGGCTGGAGCGACGCGGACTCCGAACGTTCCGCTGGTACCACGTCCTGACCATTCCCTGTCGGCGCGGCGTCCACGAGCACAGAGTCGCCGTCGGAACGACAAGCCGAAAGGGCGAGCGCCCACCCGGCGAGAGCGACGAGGAACGCGGCTTTCACCGCGCCGAGCATCTGCAACAGATCCCGGAGTTCACCCGCACCCATCAGCTCGTTTATCCCTATAGAAGCGACGCGGAGTCCGGCCACGCACAGCTCGACGCCTCCTTGTGGAACGGGCGGCTCATCTCCTACGGAGTTGAAGCCCAGCAGCTCCTGACCCTTGGCTTCGTCCTCGCCCAGAACTCGACCAGCCGTGCCCTCCACCAGGGAGGAGCAGCCCTGCTGAGCCACACCGCCTGACCACCTCTCTGCCCAGCTCCCCAACACCAGCGCCCGCCCGAGCCCTGATCCGGTACCCTGTGGATCGAGCGCCCTGGCGGGCGCTGTGGCGTGCGTCCTGGGCTCAGCCCACCGCTTCACCACGGCAACCTGTCCAGGTCGCTCAGGGCTTGATCAAGAGACCTGGCCAAGACTCGTCCATCGAGTTCCGTGCAAGGTTTCGCACAAGCCCCCGCCTTCGTAGCTCAGGGGATAGAGCACCGCTCTCCTAAAGCGGGTGTCGCAGGTTCGAATCCTGCCGGGGGCACAACATATTACCGCTCTGACCTGGGGTTTCTTCCCCAGGGAGGGCTCTTATTCGGCCTCGGACTCCTCGTCTGGGGCCGTTGTGCGCGAGCGGGCGGAAAGTTGATCCCCCGATATCCGCCAAGAGATGTGCGTCATCCGGCACGGATTCCGAACCGGTCCACGCATGGCATACTTGAAGTATGGCAACCCGGAAGATCACCATCACCGTGCCGGAAGAGCTGGTGGAGTCGATCAAGGAGCGCGTCGATGCACGCGGGGTGTCCGGCTATATTGCGGCAGCTGCCGCTCATCAGGACGCCATGGACCGACTGCGCGAGCTGGCCGAACGCCTTGAGGATGAGCACGGCGCTGTGACGGACGACGAGCAGCAGGCAGCGCTTGACCGCATTGCCGCCATTGACGGCTGGCACGACGAGCAGCGATCACATTCGGACAAGGCCGCGTGAGCCGCACCGCCCAGGCGAAACTGCACCGCCCGCGACAGCGCGTCTTCGTCTTCGACTCCGAGGCTCTCTCCAAGGCAGTTCAGGGCGATCGGGAGATGACTGCGTTGATCAAGACAACTCCGCAGCTCGACATCCCAATCGTCACCTCAGCGCTCACGACCTTGGAAGCATGGAATCCTCGCGAAACGTCGAGGCAGGCACTATGGAACTGGACGCTGTCCCGGATCCGCGTCGTGCACACGGACGACCAGGTGATCGCCATGGCACGCGACATGCTACGGACAGCCGGCCTGCATGGGCACAAGTACGCCATCGACGCCATTCTGGCGGCCGTGGCCGGGCGGGAAGCCGCGCAGGGAGCTGAGACAACCGTCTTCACCTCCGACACCGACGACATGAATCAACTCCTCGGGGGACACTCCGTGCGAGTCGAGAAGGTCTGACGAGACCGCCGCCCGCACCTCACTGCGACGACTCGCGGCTCCCCCGCTGCCCGCCGGCCGTACACCAACGGGCCCCTCCATTACGGATACTCAAGCCGACCACCGGGACGGAAAACCCACGCACCCTCTACAAGTCGCGGCGGTACGAGGACATCGGCCAAGACCAACCGGCACCGACCCACCCGAGGACCGTGGATGGTCAATCACGCCGTCACCCCGCAGGCGGCTCAGCATTGTTCACGGAGACGATCAGATACGGGTCGATCTGCGACCAGAAGGCATCGCCGCCCCGTTGGACCGCCCCGTCGAATCCCATACGGCGCAGCCGCTCCCACGTCGCAAGGGTGTCGGTGACCGCGATGCGCAGTTGGGCTCCCTGAAAGTCCGTGGCCCGTTCCTTGCGGTACCACTGCCTGATGACCAGATTCTCGAAGGAGACCCAGTCCTTGCCGCGGCGGGACGTGACCATCCCCAGAGCTGTCAGGGCTTCAGTCACGCGGCCGATGTCGGTGACAGGCAAGTACGCTCCCTGCAGTCGGGGTTGTACAGCTGATCGGTTTGCGACGTCCGCCGGTTCTTCCGCGCGAGGAGCATCGTGGACATCTCCCTTTTCCACGCGCCGCACCCCCCGGATGAGGAAGAGGTTCTGACCGTCCGCAGTGGTCAGACGGGTGCGGCATGCCGACCAGTTGCCGACCGTCAGCGTGCCTCGACTCACGACGCGTGCCTCGCGGCGGTCCGGGAGCAGAAGGCTGGCTCCGTTGTGGGCGGCGTCGAGTTCGTCGAGGAACCGCGACCGTGCCTGACCGGCTTCGTCCGGGGAGGGCGGAGTCAGTGGCTCGGGAACAGGCTGGAACAGACTCTC
Organism: Streptomyces niveiscabiei; assembly: GCF_033794345.1. Lineage (NCBI taxonomy): Bacteria > Bacillati > Actinomycetota > Actinomycetes > Kitasatosporales > Streptomycetaceae > Streptomyces > Streptomyces niveiscabiei. The sequence goes on along the minus strand of NZ_JARAYJ010000025.1, from coordinate 78,706 downwards.
AGCCAGCGCGTTCAGCAGAGGCGCGTCCTGAACGGACCGGCCGTAAGAACCGAGCCATTCCTGCCCCAGCCCCGCACCGAGCAGACCGGCGGTCATGGATGCCAACGTGTCTGTGTCCGCGCCCTCTTGGCGTGCCGGGACGCCGACGCCGCGCTCTGGGCTGGAAGCGGACCGCGCGGCGAGGTATATGGCCGCCACCGCGCACAAGGTCCCTGAACCACGAGTCTTCGTCCGTGTCAGGCCATGTGTTTCCAGAAAGGCGGAGGGAGCACTGAGCGCGCCGCTCTCCAGCGAGGCTCGTGCGCTGCTGAGGAGTTCTTCCACCTCTTGCACAGTCTCGTCCCAAGCGCATTCGTAGCCATCCGAGAACGCCTGGGACGCGGCGTCCAGCCAACGCCGGTCCAAGCTCTGCCACACCGGTTCCCGCCAGTCCTTCAGCCCGTCCAGGACCGCTTCGACGAGCCAGCCGTAAGCGAGCGGAGCGGGCTGGCGCAAGCTGACCCACAGCGCGTAGGCGTGCACCAGCGCACCCAGGAGTGCGCGGGGATGTCCGTGCGTCGTCGCTGCATCGTGGATCACGTCGTGGGCCAGGTCACCGAAGGTGCCCTCGTGATGGGCGATGACATGCGGCGCGATGCGCATGGCCGCACCATTGGCTCCAGCGGCGAAGTATTTGTCCTGATCGTCGGCCCGATTTCCCCAGGCCGCTCCCTGCCTCTCCCAAGCCCGGCAGGCACGCTTGACGCCAGCCCCGGCTCCGCGTTCGTAGTCGAGAAGGAAGGGCCACTCCACTCGTTGGAGCCAAGGAAGCCACTGATCTCCGGCAGTGAGACGAGCACGGGCCACGGCAATCAGCATCTGGGTGTCGTCGCTGTACTCACCGGGCCCGATGTCTTCGACGATCGGGCGGAAGTGGCTGCCAGCCATGCGCTGCCAGGCGAAGAATCGTCCGGAGACTTGGCTCAGGGGCGGCAGTGAGCGTGTGCGGTCCCGCCGCTCGTAGGGCCAGCCCATGGCGTCCCCGACGGCTGCCCCGACAAGCATGCCGCGGGCCCTGTCGGTCCTTGGGTGAAGCTCAGCGTTCACGTGTTCACTCTGCCAGAGCCGCTCGTGGGATGTACGGAGTCTCCGGTGGCCGTGTGCCCGAGCGTATGGAGTTGCTCAGGGAGTACTTGTCGAAGAGCACAGGCGCGACGACCAGGGGCGGCAGCAGGGCCGCCATGCCGAACCGCGTGAGCCTGAAGTACTCCAGGTCCGCCTGCTGCTCGTCCCGGACGATGACCGAGCGTACGGCGGACAGCGGGATGGTGCCGGGTATCTGTATCTCGGCCTGGTCGTCCGTAGGCCACCACGTCGGATGCGCGCGTTCCCGCTTCCGTGTCGCATTCCCGGTCACGGTCGGCGCGAACAGGGCGTCGAAGGCATCGACACCGGTCAGAGCGCCGACGCTCCCATCCCGTGCGGAGTTGTACGGGCAGAACCGCGTGCCCGGCGTAGCGAGCAGTTCGACGTCCAGGGTGAACACAACCCAGTCTCGGAAGTGCGAGTCCCTGCCCGCAGCCTGGGACTGATACCACGCATTCGGATACTCGACGCTCAGAAAGGTGCGGTCCGGTGCCCCGTCCAAGCGCTGGGTATCGGCCGGCCGATAGGCGTCTGCCGACTCTCGCAGAGTGGCCACCGGTCGTATCTCGCGGCTGTCGAGAATGTGGGACAGGTTGGCGGACTTGGTGCAGTGGCACAGTCGCGTGATGCCGCGGGCCCTGGCGCGGGCGATTATGTCGCTCACGACTCCACCCGGACGTACAGGTCCGACATTTCGTTCGGCAACAGACCGGTGAGTTTGCCAGAGTGCAGAATGACGAGTTCCGTACGGGCCCGTGTGACCGCCACGTACAACTGCCGCCCTTCGCGTGCCTTCGCCTCGTCGGGGCCATGGGCCTCCACCTCGCTCGGTTTCGGCAGTTCGTCGGCGTCGCAGAACGGGAGGATCACCGAGTCGAACTCAAAGCCCTTCGCCGCAGAGTAAGTTCCGTAGAACACGCCGGGCTGGTCCGTCCAGCCTGGGAGGTCGCGGTGCAGTCGTTCGACGGGGACACGGCTGCCCGAGAGGAGAAGCTTTAGCTCGGCTTCATGCTCCCGTGTGCGCATCAAGATGGCGACCTGACGATCGGCCCCCAGCGCCAGAGCCGTACGCGCGACTTCGGCAAGTTGCTGCTTCTTGCTCGGGCTCTCCAGGATGGTGGGCTTCGGGCCGTCGGCCGCCGGCCGGGTCGGCTGGACGAGGTCGACTTCGTCCTTGAAGTACGGCATCTCAGACATGACCTGGGCGAGTTGGGCAATCTGGCGGCTGTTGCGGTAGTTGTGGGCGAACTCCACGATGCCTCTGGGTACGTGAAGGCCGAGAGACCGCCAGGACATCCTGCTTCCGTAGATCTGCTGCGCATAGTCCCCGAAGAACGTCAGCGAACCGTCCCCAGGGATAGCTGCCACGAGGCTGCGGATCATCTCGGGTGTGAAGTCCTGGCCCTCGTCGACGATCACATGCCGGTAATGCCGCTCGGTCGTATCGTCCTTGAGGAGCGCCAGAGCAGAAGACGCCATGTTGTCGAAGTCGTACTCGTACCCGGCCTCTGCACGCAGTTGCTCGTAGCGCCGGTAGATCGCGAAGACGACTTCGCGATCGGACTGCTGGAGCGGCTTGCCCCGGCCGACTCGTCGAGTGCGGCCTTCCACATACGTCTGCCGATCGACGCCGTGCCCGACGAGCCAGTGCAACTCGTCCAGGAAGAACTCGAGCGGGCGCTTAACCAGCGCCCGGCCGGGAAGCCGCTCGCGGGCCTCCGCCAGTGCCCGCTCGACCAGTTTCTCCTTGAGCTTGTATATGCGCACCGACGCCCTGGTGCGGTGTGCGAGGTAGCCACGTGCGAAAGTGTGGTACGTCTCGATCTGCAGGTTAGGGAGCGCCGTGCCCATGCCCTTGAGGTAAGTAACGAGCGCCTTGTTGAAGGTGACCAGCAGAGTACGGCCTCCGATAGCCGGTGCCGTGGCCAGATAGTGAGCCCGGTGGACCGCCATCGTCGTCTTGCCGCTGCCCGCCGTACCAAGAACGACGCAGTGACCGCGTTCGTTCAGGAAGACGACGTCCCTCTGGTGACCCTTCGGTTCAGGTAACGAAAGCCCCATCACGTCAGTATGACGCGTCCATGGTCATTTGGTATAGGCGAGGCAGCATCCTCTCCCGCAGGCCGTGCACTTCCACCGCCACAGCGCTTTCGCTCCCAGCCGACGATCGGTAATTGCATACCATGAGCCGTACGGCAGCACTTCCACTAACGTCCCAGCCCACCAGGGAATGTGAGCCCGGGGAAACGGCGCCAGCCGGGTACTGCACGGAGCGCGTCTACCAGGGCCTGCACCCTCGCGATGCGTGCGCAATGCATGAGCGGACTGTCTGGCACAGGATGGCCTGAGCAGGACCGAATATGCTGCCGCATCGCGCTGACCAGGGAGAACAGCACCAAACGGTAGCGTCGAGAACCACCCGGCAAGGATCCGATCCCACTCCTAAAGCGGGTGTCGACAGTTCGAATCTGCCTCGGGGCACCACGCATTACTGCTCCGACCTCGGGGTTCCCTCAGGGAGGTGCTTCGGCCGGCCTCGGACTCCTCGTCCGAGGCCGTCTGCGTGAGCGGGCAGTTGCCGTACCGCTCGGCGGCCCGTTCGCTCAGTCCGCCGACAGTCTGGTGTCCGGTACCCGCCAGGCGGCGATGACGAGGGCGGTGAGGGCGACGGCGGCGCCGGTGAGGAAGACGACGTGCAGGGCGCTGGCGTAGCCGTCGCGGAAGGGCTCGGCGAGCGTGGGGTCGAGGGCGCGGAGGAAGGCGGAGTCCTCCAGGTTCACGCTGCCGTCGGCGCGGAGGACGCCGTCGAGGGCGTGGGCGTTGTGCGGTTCCGCGGCGAGGCGGCGGAAGGCCGGGGCGGCCAGGGCCGTGCCGAGGCGTTCGCTGATCCGGGAGCCCGCCAGGGAGAAGAGGATGGAGAGGAACACGGCGGCGCCGACCGTGCCGCCGTTGGAGCGGAAGAAGTTGACCGACGCCGTCGCCGCGCCCATGTCGGTGCGGGGCACCTCCGACTGGGCGAGCGTGGTGATGGTCTGCATCGCGGCGCCGAGTCCTGCCCCCATGCAGAGCATGCCGATGGAGACGTACCACAGAGGGCTGTCCGCCCGGAGCGTCGCGAACACCACCAGGGAGAGCGCCAGCGAACCGATGCCCGCCACCAGGAGCGTCTTGAACTTCCCCGTCCGGGCCATCAGCCGCCCCACCAGCAGCGTCACCGTCACGTTCGCGACGACGGTGGGCAGTGTGGCCAGCCCCGCCGCCACCGGGGTCATGCCCTGCGCCAGCTGGAGGTAGAGCGGAAGCGTCGTCATGGTGCCGAACATGGCGATGCCGACGACGAAGTGCAGGACCGTCCCCAGCCGGAACGCCCGGATGGAGAACAGCCGCAGCGGCAGCAGGGCGGCGTCGCCCGTCCGGCGCTCCACCACGACGAAGAGGACCAGCCCGGCCAGCCCGAGGGCGTACGCGGCCAGGGCGCGGCCGGAGCCCCAGCCCCACACCCGGCCCTGCTCGGCGACGACGAGCAGCGGGACGATGCCGATGGCCAGCGCCACCGCACCGCCGTAGTCCAGCCGGTGCCGTACGAGCTGGTGCGGCACGTGCAGCACGCGCAGGACCACCACGACGGCCAGCGCCGCCAGCGGCACGTTGAGCAGGAAGATCCAGCGCCAGCCGGCGACGCCGAGCAGGGTGTCCTGTCCCGCGAGCAGCCCGCCGACGAGCGGCCCGGCGATGCTCGCACCGGCGAAGACCGCCGTGATGTACCCCTGGTACCGGCCGCGTTCCCGGGGCGAGGTCAGGTCGGCGATGACCGTCATGGCGAGCGACATCAGCCCGCCGCCGCCGAGCCCCTGGACCGCGCGGAAGCCCGCCAGTTCGTAGATCGACGTGGCGAACCCGCACAGCAGCGACCCCGCGGCGAACAGCACGATCGCGCACAGGTAGACCGGCCGGCGGCCGTAGATGTCGGAGAGCTTCCCGTACAGCGGGGTCGCGATGGTGCCGGTGACGAGGTACGCGGTCGTCACCCACGCCTGCGCGGTCAGCCCGTCCAGGTCGTCGGCGATGGTGCGCAGCGCGGACGAGACCACGGTCTGGTCGAGGGCCGCGAGGAACATGCCGAGCATGAGTCCCCACAGGACGGTGACGATCTGCCGGTGCTCCAGCCGCGCGGGAGCGGTACCGGCGGTGTCGGCGGTGGTCATGTCGCTGCCCCCGCTCACGCCGCCACGCCCGGTCCGCCACCGAGGGGGGCCGCGCGCCGGGTGTCCATGAACTCCGCCAGCCACCGGCGGAATCCGGGGCCCAGTTCCCCGTGCTCGTACGCCAGCCGGACGATCGTGCGCAGGTACTCGGCGCGGTCGCCGGTGTCGTACCGCCTGCCGGTGAACAGCACGCCGTGGACCGGCGTGTCGGGGCTGTGCGCCAGCTCGCGCAGCGCGTCGGTGAGCTGGATCTCGCTGCCGCGTCCGGGCGGGGTGCGGCGCAGGACGCCGAAGACGGCCGGGTCGAGCAGATAGCGTCCGATGACCGCGTACGAGCTGGGGGCCTGCCCGGGGGCGGGCTTCTCCACCAGGTCGGTCAGGCGGACGACGCCCTCGTGGGCGGTGGGTTCGACCGCCGCACAGCCGTAGAGGTGAATGGCGGCGGGGTCGGTCTCCATCAGCGCGACCACACTGCCGCCGAACCGCTCCCGGACCTCGGTCATCCGGGTGAGCAGGGGATCGCGCGGGTCGATGAGGTCGTCGCCGAGCAGGACGGCGAACGGCTCCTGCCCCACGTGCCGCTCCGCGCACAGCACGGCGTGCCCGAGACCCGCGGGGACGCCCTGGCGGACGTAGTGGATCGCGGCGAGCGCCGTGGACTCGCGCACGCTGCGCAGCCGGCCCTCGTCGCCCTTGCGGGCCAGGGCCTCCTCCAGCTCCCAGGCGTGGTCGAAGTGGTCCTCCAGCGGGCGTTTGTTCCGCCCGGTGATCATCAGCAGGTCGGACAGGCCGGCGCCGACGGCCTCCTCCACGACGTACTGGATGGCGGGCCGGTCGACGACGGGCAGCATCTCCTTGGGCATGGCCTTCGTCGCCGGGAGGAAGCGGGTGCCGAGACCCGCGGCCGGGATCACGGCCTTGGTGACCGAGCGGGAGGACGACATGGGGACCTTCTTCGGTGAAGAGAGTGGGGGGAGGCACCGGGCCGCCCGACGTGCGGTCGGGCGGCCCGGCGGATGTCAGGCGGCGAGCTTCTCCAGGTCGGCCACGGCGCTGTCGATCTCCGGCAGCGCCAGCATGGCCAGCCGGGCCGCGCGGGCCCTGGCGCCGACGGCCGGGTCGGCCAGTACCTCGCGCAGGGCCGCGGTGATGCCGTCCGGCGTGGGGTCGGTGACCTCCCGGCCGAGGCCGAGCTCCTGGACGCGGCGCGCGTTGCCGAACTGGTCGCCGAACTGCGGGAGTACGGCCATGGGGGTCGCCGTGCGCAGCGACTCCCGGATGCTGTTGAAGCCGCCGTGGGTGAGGAACAGGTCGACGGACTCCAGCAGCAGGGGCTGCGGCACCCGGTCGGTGACGTGCACGTGCGGGGGCAGTCCTTCGGTGTCCGCCGGGATGCCCGAGGTGGAGACGACGACGGTGCATTCCTCCAGCCTCGACACCGCCGCGATCATCGACCGCAGCGTCTGGACGGGGTCCGGCATCTCGACCGGCGTCCGCCCTTCCGCACCGTCGGCCGCCTGTTCCCGGAGCATCGGGAGCGCGGTGCCGAGGGCGGCGAGCACCAGGGGGCGGTCGGTGGGCAGGTCCGCGATCCACCGGGGCAGGACCGAGCGGCGGTCCACGGCCACGGTCTGCCGGTAGGCCCAGGAGGGCGGCAGGTACTGGGCGAAGGAGAAGGCCGTCGGCACGTAGTCGATGCGCCCGTGGGGGACGATCGACAGCGGGTCCTCCTGGACGGGCAGCCCCGCTCGCGCGCGCAGGCCGTTCAGGCCGGGCAGCAGCTCGGTGGGGTCGATGACGTTGTTGGTGCCGCCCGGGGTGGGCAGCTGCGGGACGCCGAGCCGTTCCGCGGTCAGGCAGGAGCTGAGGTCCATGCCGTCGCGCAGGATGAGGTCGGGGCGGAACTCCTCGGCCGCCGGAAGGACCCGTTCCCAAAGCCGCCCGGCCATCGGGCCGGCCATGGCCAGGGGCATGGCGCGCCGCAGGACGTCCTGCGGCGTCCCGCCGTCCGGGCCGGGACGGGCCGCCTGTTCGAGCAGCTCCGGGGTGATGAAGGTGTGGGGCGTGAACTCGCCCATGGAGGCGGTCACTTGGACGTCGTCCTTCTCGAAGACGGAGACGAGGGCCGGGGTGGTGACCACGAGCACCTCGTGACCGGCCGCCGCGAGCGCTCGCGCCAGGGGTAACTGGGCGCGGCCGTGGGAGGGGCTGCCGAGGGTGGTGAACAGTACCCGCACGTCAGGCCTTTCTGTGGGGGATCGAAGGATGAGTGGGGGTGGTGCGGCGCGCGGTCAGCGCGCCATCGCCGGAGTACGGCCGACGCCCGCCCAGGACAGTGCGGCCTCGCCGAGCCGCCCGGGGTCGAGGATGTTGCGGAAGTCGTAGACGAACGGCGTGTCGAGCCGGTCGGCGACGGCCTCCCAGTCCAGGTCGCGGAACTGCGGCCACTCGGTCAGGACGACGCAGGCGCGGGCCCCGTCGACGGCGTCGAGGGGCGTGTCGACGATGGTGAGCAGATCGCTGAGGTCGGGACGCAGCTCGCTGACGGCCGGGTCGTAGGCGCGCAGTTCGGCGCCCTGCTCCCGCAGCAGGCGGGCGATGGCCAGGGCGGGCGAGTCGCGCAGGTCGGAGGTGCCGGCCTTGAAGGCGAGGCCGAGCAGACCGAGCCGGACGCCGCGCAGCGAGCCGTCCGGCCCCGCGCAGCCGGCGGCCACGCGCTCGACGAGGTGGCGCTGGTGCTCGACGTTGGTCTCGATGGTGGCCCGCAGCAGCGGGAACTCGACGCCGGACTCCTCGCAGACGCTCAGCAGGGCGTGGGTGTCCTTGGGCAGGCAGGAACCGCCCCAGCCCGGGCCGGGGTCGAGGAAGGCTCCGCCGATGCGCGGGTCGTGGCCGATGCCGGCGATCACGTCGTCGACGTCGGCGCCGAGCCGTTCGCAGAGGGTGGCCAGGTTGTTGGCGAACGACAGCTTCATCGCGAGGAAGAAGTTCGCGGCGTACTTGGCGAGTTCGGCGCCGGCGGTGTCGGTGAGCACGCGCGGCGCGTCGATGCCGACGTACAGGTCGGCCACCTGCCGGGCGGCGCCGGGGTCGGCGGCGCCCACCACGATGCGGTCGGGGTGGAGGAAGTCGTGTACGGCGCGGCCCTCGCGGAGGAACTCCGGGTTGCTGGCCACGGTCACGTCGGGGCGGCCGAGCAGCGCCGCGACGCGCTCGGCGGTGCCGACCGGCACGGTCGACTTGTTGACGACCAGGCAGCCGTGCGGCAGCCGGTCACGGACCTCGCCCGCGACCGCCTCGACGGCGGCCAGGTCGGCGGCGCCGCCGACGCCCATCGGGGTGGGCAGGCACAGGAAGACCACCTCGGCCTTCTCGACGGCCGCCCGGGTGTCCTGGACGAACTCCAGACGGCCGGAGTCCAGACCGTCGCGGACGACGCCCGGAAGGTCCGGTTCGAGGATGTCGACCTCCGCCCGCCGCAGCCGTTCGACCTTGCCCCCGTCGGCGTCCGCGCACACCACCCGGTGTCCGAGGGAGGCGAGGCAGGCGCCGGTGGTCAGGCCGACGTAGCCGGTTCCTATGACAGTTACGTTTCGAAGAGCCAAGGGATCACCCGTTCTGCTCGTTCAGGTGCCGGCGTGTGGTCCCTCACGACCTGACGTCGTCGTCGGGACCGGGCGCCGGCGCAGGCCTGACAACGCTGTCGGGCCCGACCGTGGAAGGCGGACAGCCGGAGATCGACTGCCCGCGTCCACAAGCTACGTCGATCGCCGAGACACTTGTCAACGATCGATGACATGTGATCGACAGCTTTTGGACAGGCCCCCCGGGACGGGGGAGCATGGCCCTGACACCCGAGCCGAGGAGCACCAGATGGACAGCCCGGACGCGGCGAAACGGAGCGGTAGCGACCGCATCACGCCCCGTAAATACGACTCCGCGGGCTCCCGAGCGGCTCTGATGAGCGCCGCCGCCCGGCGCTTCGGGAAGTACGGCTACGACGGCACGAGCATCCGCGACATCGCCAGGGCGGCCGATGTCGACGCCGCTCTCGTCTACCGGTACTTCGGCTCAAAACAGGGCCTCTTCGAAGCGGTCGCGGACCACGCGAGCGCCCTGTTCGAACCGCTGCGCCACCTGCCGCTGGAGGACGTGCCGGACTGGATCCACCGCCTCGCCTTCGAGGGCCCCGGGGAGGACGAGGTCCCGCATCCGGTGCTGACGATGCTCCGCTCGCCCAGCCGGGAGGAAGCCGTCGGACGCCTCCGCTCCGATGTGACCGAGATCTTCTCGGAGCACTTCGCCCGACGCCTGGACGGCCCCGACGCCGAGGTGCGCGCCGAACTGCTGGCGGCGTGGCTGCTGGGCATGACCCTGATGCGGCTGGCCGTCCAGACACCGGCCCTGAGCTCGGTGCCGGACCGCACCGTTCTCCCTTACATCAGGAAGGCCGTCGAGCTGCTGCTGAGGCCGTGCGGCGATGGGGAGGACGCGGAGGAGGACTGCTCGTGCGGACGGGGCGGGGAGTGATGCGGTCGATGGGGGGGTCCTGTCGTACGGCGGTAGTACGCCGGTACTACGCCGGTCGGGGAGTAGCCCCGGAGTACGGCGGTACTACGCCCGGCGAGGTTCGGTGCGTGTGGTGTTCGTGCGGTGTTCGTGCGGCGCCGTCAGCCGGTCATACCCCCTCCCCCACCGCCTCCCGCCGCCCCCGCGTATCCACCGCCGGCGCGGCGAAGGCCGCGCAGGCCACGCAGGCCAGGACCACGAGCATCGCCGGCCGCAGGCCCACGTGTTCGCCGAGGAAGCCGAGGGTCGGAGGGCCGACGAGGAAGGCGAGGTAGCCGATGATCGCGACGAGGCTGACGCGGGCGGTCTCGTCGGGGCCGGATTCACCGGCGGCGGAGAGGGCGAGGGGGAAGCCGAGGGAGGCGCCGAGTCCCCACAGGAGCACGGCCACTCCGGCGATCGCCGCGTTGTCGGCGACGATGACCAGGAGGAGGCCGAGGGCGCCGGAGAGGGCGCTGGCCCGGACGACGTTCACACGGCCGTAGCGGTCGAGGAAGTACGCCCCGCTGAACCGGCCCAGCGTCATCGCGGCGGCGAAACCGGCGTACACCAGGGACCCGGCGGCCTCGTCCATGCCGTGGCCGTCGACCATGATCAGGGGGAGCCAGTCGTTGGCAGAGCCCTCGGCGAGGGCCATGGCGAGGACGATCGTGCCGATCAGGACGAGCTTGCGGTCCTTCCACACGGCGGTACCGGGGCGGGTGGAATCGGCGGCCGGGGTCTTCTCAACTCGGCCTGTCCCGGCGGGAATCGCCGGGAACGCGTACACAAGGAGCCCTACGGCCAGGGCGGTTGCGCCGGCGAGATGCCATTGCACCGGTACGTCCAGGGCGGTTGCCGCGATGCCGGCGCCCGCGCCGAGCACCGTACCGAGGCTGAAGCAGCCGTGCAGGGTCGGCATGGTCGTGACGCCGGTGAGGCGTTCGACGTCGGTCGCGTCGATGTTCATGCCGACCTCGCCGCCGCCTATGCCGGAGCCGAAGAGGAAGAGGCCGGCCGTGACGAGGGGCGTGGACGAGGCGAGGACGCCGGCGGCGACGGTCGCGAGGCCGGCGACCAGCACGGCCGTACCCCAGAGGATCACCGGGCGGGTGCCGAAGCGGGAGACGAGGCGGCCGGAGCAGAGGATGCCCAGCATCGAGCCGAGCGAGAGACCGAAGAGGACGAGGCCCATCTCACCCGTGGACACGCCGAGTTGATCGCGGATCGCGGGGGTGCGGGTCACCCACGACGACATCGAGACCCCGGCGAGCAGGAAGAAGACGAACAGCGCGCGACGGCGCTTGCGGACAGCCTGATCCATCAGAATGCTCCTCCGGGGTGTCGGGCCGGCTGCCGGTCGGGTTCCCTCGCCCAGCGGCTTGGACAAATGTACAGGCCAGTTCACGGCGGCAGAAAGCGTTTCCCGACATGACCTCACCCGAGACCCCCTCCCGCCGCGACCTCATCCTCGCCGCCGCCCTGGACGTGGTCGCCGAGGAGGGCGCCATCCGCGTCACGTACCGCAGGATCGCCGCCGCCGCGGGCGTCCCGCTCGGGTCGGTGACGTACTACTTCGGCGATCTGAACCAGCTCCTCACGGAGGCGTTCACGCGGCTCGCCGAGAGCGTATCGGCGCACTACCGCGCCCAGTTGGAGGCGGCGCGGACGCCGGAGGAGGCCCGCGACGCGGTCGTCGACATCATGAGCGGGACGCTGTGGACGAGCGACCGCGACCCGCTGCTGACGTTCGAGCTGTACGCGTTCGCGGCGCGCACGCCGGAGCTGCGGACGGTGCTGAACAGCTGGATGCGGGCGAGCCGGGACGCGCTGGCCCGGCACTTCGACCCGCTGACGGCCCGCGCGCTGGACGCGCTGGTCGAGGGGTTCACGTTGCACAACTTCTTCGACGACACCCCGATCGGGCGGGCGGACATCGCGGAGATCGTCCAGGCGGTCCTGGAGCGCGGGCGGGGATTCCCCGAGGGTAAAAACTGACCGGAAGACCGGCGAAACATTCGAGGTTCGCGGGCCGCAACCTGGGGCAAGTGACCGCATTGCCTCCGTGCTACGCGCGCTGATCAGGCACGACGGGTGCGAATGTTTCGAGCCGTCTGCCGAAACTGTTGACAGTTGTCGGGGTCATACCAACACTGTCCCCCGTCAGGCACCCTTACCTCTGGAGGACCAGGAGGAAGCACGCCATGAACGCCGCACCCGCACGCAGCGGCCCTCTCAGCCGCTTCAGGCTCTTCGCAGCAACCGTTTGCACAACAGCTCTGGTCGCACTGGTCGCCCTCGTCATGCCGGGCACCGCGCACGCCGCGACGGTCGTCACCACCAACCAGACCGGCACCAACTCCGGGTACTACTACTCGTTCTGGACGGACTCGCAGGGCACCGTCTCGATGACGCTCAACAACGGCGGGAACTACAGCACTTCGTGGCGCAACACCGGCAACTTCGTGGCCGGCAAGGGCTGGAGCAACGGCAGCCGCAGGACCGTGAGCTACTCCGGCAGCTTCAACCCGTCGGGGAACGCCTACCTCACGCTCTACGGCTGGACGGCGAACCCGCTCGTCGAGTACTACATCGTCGACAACTGGGGCACCTACCGCCCGACGGGCACCTACAAGGGCACCGTGAACAGCGACGGCGGCACCTACGACATCTACCAGACCACCCGCTACAACGCCCCGTCCGTGGAAGGCGTCAAGACCTTCAACCAGTACTGGAGCGTCCGGCAGCAGAAGCGCACCGGCGGGACCATCACGGCCGGCAACCACTTCGACGCGTGGGCGCGCGCCGGGATGCGGCTCGGGTCGTTCAACTACTACATGATCATGGCGACGGAGGGTTACCAGAGCAGCGGCAGCTCCAACATCACGGTGAACTGAGGGAGTTGACGCGATGCTCTCGGCACGATCTCTCGCGGCCGTGACGGCGGTGGCCGCGCTGGCCGGGTTCGCGGTGAACGCCGCTCCCGCCCAGGCCGCCGCCTGCTCCGGGTACGTCGGTCTCACCTTCGACGACGGCCCCGGCGGGAACACGCAGGCGCTGCTGAACGCCCTGACCGCGAACGGCCTTCGGGCCACGATGTTCAACACCGGCCAGAACGCGGCGAGTTACCCGGCACAGGTGCGGGCGCAGGTGTCGGCGGGGATGTGGGTCGCCAACCACAGCTACACCCATCCCCACCTCACCCAACTCCCGCAGGCCCAGGTCGACTCGGAGCTGTCGCGCACGCAGCAGGCCATCGCGAACGCGGGCGGCGGCACTCCCCGGCTGTTCCGGCCGCCGTACGGCGAGACCAACGCGACCGTGCAGGCGGTGGCGGCCAAGTACGGGCTGCGGCAGATCATCTGGGACGTCGACTCGCAGGACTGGAACAACGCGAGCACCGACGCGATCGTGGCCGCCGTCGGGCGGCTCACAGGCGGCCAGATCATCCTGATGCACGACTGGCCGGCCAACACGCGCGCCGCGATCCCCCGGATCGCGCAGAACCTCGCGTCGCGCGGCCTGTGTCCGGGGGCGATCTCGCCGTCGACCGGGCGCGCGGTGGCGCCGTAGCGGTGTCCCGGCGCGGCGGCTTCCGGCCGCCGCGCCGTCGCCCGTCCCCGATACGCCGGGCGCCGGTGGCACTCACCGTCAGGGCCGGGCCCGGCAATCCAGCGGAAGGGTGAGGCGGGGGCATCTCCGGTGGTGGCCGGGGGACGGTTGCCACTTGAGCGCCTGCCGTACGCCTCCCGGGGGAGGGGTATGACGGGATAGGTGTGGCGGGGGACGTCCAGCGCCCCGAATCCGGCGCACGTCCAGTGCCCCGGGACCGGCGTGGCCAAAAGGAGTCGTGGGATGCCGCACAGACGCGTCGCTCCGGGGGAACGCCGAGGCCGCAGGGCGGGGGCGAGAGCGGGGGACCCGCTGGAGAACCGGATCGTCTGCGAGGGGTTCCGGGGCACCTGGTGGCGGCTGGACCCGCCCCCGCCGGCGCGGCGCACGGTCGTCCTCGCGGACGGCCAGCTCGACGCGCTCACGGCCGCCCGCGCCCATCTCGGCAACCCCGGCGAGCTGCTGGTCGTCGCGCGGGAGAGGGTCGACGAGACGCTGTACAAGGAGTTGCGGCGGTTCTCCGAGGGGCGGCCCGCGCGGCCCGGCCGGATCTGGCTGACGACCAGCGGGAGCGCGGGCCGGCCCCGGCTGCTCGCGCACACGCTGTCCTCGCTGACGACGCTCGCCGCGCCCCCGGCGCCGCACCGCTGGCTGCTCCCCTACTCCCCCGGCACGTACGCCTGGTGGCAACTCGTCGCGCTCAGCCTCGCGTTCCCCGGTCAGGACCTCGTGACGGCGCCGGGTCCGCGCCCCGACCAGTGGCTGCCGGTGGCGCTCGCGGAGGGCGTGGACGCGGTGTCGGCGACGCCCTCGTTCTGGCGGCTCGCGCTGGCCTCCGCCGATCCGGGGCTCGCGGAGCTGCGGCCCCGGCAGATCACGCTGGGCGGCGAGCCGGTGGACCAGCCGCTCCTCGACCGGCTGCGGGGCGTGTTCCCCGCCGCGCGGATCACCTGGATCTACGCCTCCACCGAGGCGGGCGCCTGCGTCGTCGTGCACGACGGGAAGGCCGGGTTCCCCGTCGAGTGGCTGGAGCGCACGGACGGTGCGAAGCCCGGACTGCGCGTGCGGGACGGGCAGTTGTACGTCCGTCCCGTGCACGGCGCGGACGGGGTGCCGGAGTGGATCGCGACCAGTGACCGGGCCGAATTCGTGGGCGGGCGTGTGGTGTTGAGCGGGCGACTCGGCCAGGACCAGCTGAACGTAGGGGGGTTGAGGCTGTCCGCCGGGCAGGTGCGGGACGTGCTGCTCGCCCACCCGGACGTGCACTGGGCGCGGGTGTTCGCGCGGACCGCGCCGTTCGTGGGTTCGGTGGTGGCGGCGGAGGTCGTATCGGACGCGTCCGAAGGGGAGTTGGTGTCCTGGTGCACGAACCGGCTGCCCGGCCATGCCGTACCGCGCTTCTTCACCGCGCTGGACACCGTGCCGCTGACGACGACGCTGAAGAGCCATCTCGACAAGGCCGCGCGCAGGAGCGGCTGAGGCGTTCCGCCGAACGTTGGAAATTCGGCCCGCACCCGTGCTCCCTGAGTTGGAGCAACTGCCTACCGCCATATGGGCAGTCGTGGCGTCCGGGCACTCGGTGACATTCCACCGGAAGGACCGCGCCCAAATCGGTGTGCACGCAGTGCCGTTGGCGTGGCTCGTGTCGTTGATTCGCGTAACGAGCGCTATTTTCGCCGGAGATGAGGGTGGCCGGGGAGATGGGTGCGGGCATGCGAAAGCCGCAGGACGCCGGGGGGCGTTCCTGCGGCTGCGGGAGGCTACGAGAACGTGTCAGGGGGTACTGCGGAGGGACAGGTACGGCGGGAGGGACAGGTACTGCGGAGGGACAGGTACTACGCCATCAGGTCCTTCGTGAGGAACAGGGCCGTGGAGTGGGCCAGGAGCGTGCCGTCGGGGGTGGTGACGTCGGCGTGGGCGAGGATGCGCGGGCCCTGGGTCTGGGTCGCCCTGCCCACGCAGGTGATGCGGAAGCTGCCCGCCGGCACCGGCTGGAGCAGGTTCATGCTGAAGTTGCCGGTCACGGCCTTGGTGCCGCGCCGCACGGTCGACAGCGCGGCCAGCGCGCACGCCGTGTCGCACAGGGTCGCGGTGAACCCGCCGTGCGTGAAGCCGGGCCAGCTGCTGTGGCCGTCCGTCGGGGTGGCGCTCAGGATCACCCGGCCGCGCTCGGCCATCTGGACCCGGACACCGAGCCCGTCACTGAACGGGAAGAACCCGGTGCCGTGCGCCGCGGACTCCTGGATCGCCTTCAGACCGCTCATACGACGGAGGCGCCGAACGAACGGGCTGTCCGACGCGAGGACGGGGGAGAGGGGCGCGAGTGTGGCGGTAGTCATCGGGAAAACTCCGAGGTCGTAGGGGTGCTGGAAGGCACCCATGCAACAACCCGCGCCGACCTAATCCAAGGGCCGGGTATCCATCTCGGGTGCACGGGGGCGCGCGGGAACGGCGCGCGGGGCAAGTCGGATCATCGGTCTAAGCGCCCCGTGCGCTCGCTGGTTCGGCCGTGGCCTCGCGCACCTTTCTCCCGGGCCCGGCGGCACGCTTCGTGCCCGTCGGCATGCCCAGCGCGGGCCCTGCCGAACCGCGCTTCCCGGTGTCACTGAGTGCCTGGCACGCACTGCCACGCCGGCGCTCCCCCGCCCTCACTCCCCGGCGGGGTCCAGCGCCCGCGCGTAGTGCGACACGAACCCCTCCGGCGCCTCGAACGGCGTGCCCAGCAGCCCCGTCGGCAGCTCGAACGCCTCCGTGAGCGTGCGCAGGTGGGGCGCGAGGCGGTCGTGGAGGCGGTCCGCCATCGCCGGGAGGGGTTCGGTCAGGGCCGGGAAGGGGCCGTCCGGGAGCAAGTCGGCGCCGTGGGACTGGCATTGGCGGACCGCGAAGAGGGCCAGCAGGTCGTGCAGGACGCGCCGGGTCGCCGCGGAGACGCCGTCCGTGCGGCGGGCGAGCGCCTCGGCCGCCCGGTACGCCGCGTGCGCCTCCGCCGCCGCGAGCGCCGCGTGCGAGGTGCGGTCCCAGCGGACCTGGGCGTCGCCGCCGGACGTCGCGTGCAGGCGCCGGGCCCTGCGGTGGAGGTACTCCTCGCGTACGGCCAGCCAGCTGAGCCACAGGTCGGGGGTGTCCGCGCCACAGGGCGTGGCCGGGTCCCAGCGGGTCGTACCCTTCTCCTCCCCCAGAGCCAGCCGACGGTACGCCGCGTGCAGGGCGCCCACGTGGCTGTCGCCGTCGGCCGTGGTCACCGCGTCCCGCAGCGCGCGGTACTCGACGATCCGGTTGTGCGCGAACGCGCCCTGCGCGCCCAGGCGTTCGCGGGCCTCGTCGCAGGCGCGGGCGGCGACGGTCGTCACGAAGTACTTCGTGAGAGCTATCTCGTCCGTCACCCCTGAGGCGTACTCGTCGGGGATACCGGCGAACGCGGACGACGCCTCGCGGACGGCGAGCGTCGCGACGTACGTCTCCGCCAGCGCGTCCAGCAGGCGGCCGTGGTGGGAGCGGACGTGCGCGAGGGGGATACGGCCGCCCGCCTTGCTCTCGATCTCGCGCTGCGCGGCGTGGCGTACGGCGATGGAGAGGGCGGCCCGCGCCGCCGCTGCCGCCATCGCCGCGGCGGCGATACGGCCCGTGCGGACTCTGCTGATCGCGCGCCAGGTGCGGCTGTTCTCGGGGAGCGGTTCGACGAGTTCGCCCTCGGGCGTGACGTGCGTGCCCTCCGGCGAGAGGAGGCAGTCCAGGCCGACGCGGACGCCGTCGAAGCGGGTCAGCGCGTTGTCGATGCCGAGGACGGGTCTGTCGGGGAGGCGGCGGATCGTGACGCCGGGCATGACCGTGCCGTCGGGGGCGGTGAGGTGGACCAGGAAGGCGTACGGTCCCCGGTCCTCGCCCCAGAGCCTGAGGCGGGCCAGGACGACGCCGAAGCGGGAGACTCCGGCGAGCGGGGGCGGGGCGGTGCTGGACATGAACTTGACCGCCGTCGAGGACGGCGTGCTCAGCACGAACTCCCGTGTGTCCGAGTCGAATTCGGCGATCGTCTCGACGTTGCCGAGGTCGCTGCCGTGGCCCAGTTCGGTGACGACGTACGCGCCGACCGCGCGGCCCTCCAGCATGCGGCGGCGGGTGCGCTCGGGTTCGCCGGACAGCGGCGAGTACTCCGTCAACGTGCCCAGCGCCAGGTTCACTTGGACGCTCAGCAGCAGCGCCAGGTGCGGATCCACCGTCGTCGCCCACTCGGTCAGATCGACCAGCTCGCGGACGTCGAAGGCCGCTTCCATGGGCCGCAGTTTCGGCAGCAGGCGCAGGTACCGCTCGTACGCGCGCCGCCCCGGGTCCGTCGGCCGCGCCCGCCAGTCCTGTGCGAACAGGGGCTGGGTGAAGAGCTCTCGGTGGTGGCGGTACGCCTCATCCTGCCGGTCGGCGGACAGCATGACTGCGATCTCGTCGGACATCGCGTTCATGGGCTCATGGTCAGGGCGGGTGCCGAGTGCGTCAAGTGCCCGTGGAGCGGCCGATGTTGCCGGTGAGGAGCGTTTCGCTGGTCGCGCGCCCCCTTGCTAGGCATGTATCCCCGGCATAATCCAGCCATGTTCACCGAGCGGTCCCTGGCGGCCGATGTCCTCGCCGTCGGGTCGCCGTACCCCCTCGCCCTGACGGGGGGCTGCGCGCTGCGTGCGCACGGGGTGGTGGGGTGGTCGCGCGGGGTCGGGACGGCCACCGAGCATCCGTCGCGACTGGAGTGGATCGCCTCCCAAGTGGCGCTGGGACTGGCCGAGTTGGGATGGGACGCCCAAATCACCGAGAAAGGACCGCTGTTCGCCCGCCTCACCGTCGAAGGCGCCTCCGTCTCCCTCTGCAAGGAGGTCTTCCACCGCCCTCCCGTCGAGACCCCCTCCGGTCTCGCCCTCTCCCTCCCCGACGCCATGGGCGTGAAGGTGCGCGACTTCGTCCACCGCGGCTACGCCCGCGATCTCGTCCGCGTCGCCGCCGGAGCGGACTTCTGGAGCTGGCCCGAACTGGAGGAACTGGGCCGCCGCCACAGCCGCGACGGCCTCGAACTCGCCGACCTCCAGGGACGGTTGGTGCGGACGGAGTGGCTCGACGACACGGAGTTCACGGGGTGCGCGGACGTCGGGCGACTGCGGCTGTGGGCCCAGCTGTGGGCCGACGACATCGGGGAACGGCTGCTGGAGGGGGGCGTGCCGGAGGAGCGGTGAGCCGGCTCACGCCCCGGTCGGCCTCCGTGCCGCCGTGTCCAGTTCTCTCAGGTCCTTGAGGTCGATGCGTTGGGGTTCGCCGGCGACGACCTCCACCGAGAAGGCTGCTTCGAAGGGGGAACCGCTGGAGACCAGGGGGTGGTTGAGGAAGTCGGGGTCGGAGAGGAGGCGGGCGGCGGCGCTGGTGCCGAAGCCGAAGCTGCCGGCGAGGATGACGATGTGGTGGTCCGGCTGGAAGGGGTTGGGGGCGCGGACCAAGATGCCCAGGTCTACCGCCAGTTGGTTGTCCGGGGTGATGGCGGGCGAGAGGATCTCGCCCGTGCGTGCGTCGGTGATTCGCGCGTCGTGTTCTTCGGCGGGGCCGAACGTGTAGGTGAGCGGCAGGCGTTGGACGACCTCGGCGGTGACGCGGTTGGAGTGGGGGCCGCCGACGAGGATGAGGTTGGCCCGGCGTTCGAGGCCCGTGAGGTGGTGGCTCGGGGTGAGGGGGAGGTGTTTCACGCCGGTGCGCTGGAGTTGTTGCCGTAGTTCGTTGATGGCCAGGACGTCCCCTACGCCGACCAGCCCCGAGCGCTCCCAGATGTAGTGCTCCTCCTGGATGAAGATCGACGTCACCATCTTCAGGTCCTGTGCGGTGAACGGCTTCCAGAACCCCCGGGTGTCCCGGAAGCGCCACAGGTCACGGACCCTGCCGAACGACCAGCCCGCCACGAACGCCAGCGACGCGGAGGAGAGGTTCACCAGGAGGTCTTGCAGCGCGCCGCTCATCCAGGAGACTCCGTTCGTTCGGCGTGGGCTCCTGGTTTCTCCCCCTTACCGCCGGATTCGACGCCCGTTGTCGGCCAGGTGGAGAGCGAGCGTGACGGCCACCGAGACCGCCGCCATCGCCGCCATCGCCTGGGCGGGACCGGCGAGTTGGGCCAGGGAGCCCGCTGCCGCCGCCGAGAGCCCCTGGAGGGCGAGCATCCCCGAGGAGTGCAACCCCAGGGCGTGGCCGCTGAGTTGAGATGGCGTCAGGTCCATCAGCCGTTGCTGCTGCGCCAGGCTCGCGCCGAAGCCGATCGACGCGAGCGCCGCCGCCCCAGCGGTGACCGGGAGCGGAGGGTGGAACGCGAACACGGCGTACGGCGCCGCCAGGAGCAGCAGGAGCGGGGTCACCGCCCTGCGCCGCACGGCGGGTCGCAGGACCCGGCCGACGGTCACGTCACCGATCAGCATGCCCAGTGCCGCGCACGCGAACAGGGTGCCCGCCGCGCCGGGGTCGTAGGAGACGAAGAGCGATTCGCAGCCCACGACAAGGCCGTTGGGGATCCACAGGCCGAGGTAGGTGAGGCGGCGGGGCCGGGAGGACCACAGCTCGGCGTTCGTGCGCCAGGTCTCCGCCGGGGTGGGGCGGCCGATGGTGCGGGGCGGGCGTTCGGCGAGGGCCGCGCGGGTGATCGCAGCGGAGGTGACGTACAACAGGGCGGCCAGCGCGAGGACTTGGGGCGGGCTGACGATCGTGAGGAGCAGGCCCGCGGTCGCGTAACCCCCGATCTGCATCAGGCCGTTCATCATGTTGAACAGGGAACGGCCAGTCAGGTACGCCCCGTTGGGGAGGATCTCGTTCAGCAGGCCCCAGCGGACCCCGCCGCCCAGCGCCGAGACCAGGCCCTGGAGGAGCAGCACCGTGAACACGGCGCCCAGCGGGAGGCCGGGGACCGCGACCACGGCCGTCGTCGTCGCGAACGCCAGGGAGAGGGCCGCGAGCGTGGCGCGGGGGCGCAGCCGGTCGGCTCCCGAGAGGAGGAAGGTCGCGCCGAGGACCTGCGCCAGGGACGGGCCGAACATGCTCAGCGCGGAGAGGAGGGGGGAGTCCGTCTCGCGGTAGACGTGCGTGCCGAGGGCCAGACCGGCGAGGGTCTGGGCGGCGACGTGGGTCGCGGAGGAGAGGAAGAGGGGGGTGAATTCGGGGATCGCGAAGAGGGATCTGTACGGGGTGGTGGAAGGGGCAGCGGTCGTGGTGGGTGCGCCGGTCATGGGCGGAGTCTCGGGGCGGCCGGGGCGAGGTGGTTATTGTTTCGCGGGTACGCGAAAGGTCGCGCGAGCGCTCGCCGAGCATCCCGCGCAAGCCCTCGCCCAGAATCCCCGCGCGGGCCCTCGCCGAGAATCCCCGCGCGGGCCCTCGTGGAGCATCCCGCCCGGCAAGGAGGTCGTTCGTGGGCTTGTGGCAGGTCAACGCCGACACGCTCGCCCGGAGCCGGTTCGTGCTGTCCCCGCTCGCCGAGACCTTCGCCGCGCTGAAGCTGCTGCACGCCGGGGTGGGCCGGCATCCCGGGGAGAGCCGGTGGCTCGCCGCGCACCTGCCCGCGTACCGCGCCCGCCTCGCAGCCGACCCCGTCACCGCGCTGCTAGTGAAGGCGGGGCTCGGCCGGGACTGGATCGCCGACTTCCTGACGCCTACACCCCGGGGTGGAGAGGACTTCGCCACCGAGGTACTACGGGTACGGTCCGCCGGGGTCGCCGAGTCCCACGCCCACCTGCGGATGGCCCTCGCCGGGGAGCTGCCCGAGGTACTCGTGCGGGACGACCTGCCCGACCGCGCCGCCGACCTCATGGAGTGGGTGTGGGAGGAGGCCGTCCACCCCTACTGGGAGCGCAGGCGGCACGTCCTCGAAGCGGACATCGCCGTACGGCTGGACCAGGTGAGCCGGGGCGGCTGGGCGGCCGTGCTCGACTCCCTGCGGCCGGGGACCCGCTGGCTCGGCGAGAGCACGTTCCAGGTGAACCGGCACGAGTATCCGCCCCGCGAGATCTCCGGCGCCGAACTGGTCCTCGTCCCCGTGACGCCGCAGACGGGGTGGGTCGCGTGGGAGGAGTCCTTGCGGTACGCGGTCGTCTACCCCTGCGTGGGCGTGCTCACGCAGGAGCGCGGGGCGGGAAGGGCCGGGGCGCTGGACGCGTTGCTGGGGACCGGGCGGGCGCGGGTCCTGGTGCTGCTGGGGCAGCCCATGAGCACGACGCAGCTCGTCGCCGTCACCGGGCAGGGGCTGGGGTCGGTCGGCCGGCATCTGCGGGTGCTGTGGGACGCGGGGCTGGTGGAGCGGCGGCGGGTGGGCAGGTCGGTGCTGTATGTACGGACGGAGGTCGGGGACGCGGTCGTGGCGGGGGTACCTGGGTCGTAGACGTAGCATCCGAAGCATGACCAACAACGCCACCTCCCCCCTCCAGGTAGAGATCGACTCCCTCAAGGGCGGCTCCGCCGACCTCTCCCAGTACGCCGGTCAGGTCGTCCTCGTCGTCAACGTCGCCTCCAAGTGCGGGCTCACCCCGCAGTACTCGGGCCTTGAGAAGCTCCAGGAGCAGTACGCGGCGCGGGGCTTCACCGTGCTCGGCGTCCCCTGCAACCAGTTCATGGGCCAGGAGCCCGGCAGCTCCGAGGAGATCGCGGAGTTCTGTTCCGCGACGTACGGCGTGACGTTCCCGATGACCGAGAAGGTCGAGGTCAACGGGGAGGGCCGGCACGCGCTGTACGAGCGGCTCGTCGGGTTCGCCGATGCGGAGGGCCACACCGGCGACATCCGCTGGAACTTCGAGAAGTTCCTCATCGGCCGGGACGGCTCCGTCGTCGCCCGCTTCTCCCCGCAGACCGAGCCGGAGTCGACGGACGTCGTCACGGCGGTCGAGGCACAGCTCGCGGGCTGAACGGACCGCGTCCCTCTCCGGTACCCCGGTATGACATACCCCGGTACCCCAGGTACGACGTACCCCGGTATGACATACCCCCGTACCCCCACCCCTCCTTGACCTTCCCCCAAGGTCAGACCCGAGCCTCCTCCCACCGGACGACCCCGTCCGGTGACGGAGGATGGCGGGATGGACGAGGGACTCATCGGCATCGGCGCCTTCGCGGCACGCTCCCGCCTGTCCGCGAAGGCGCTGCGGCTGTACGACCGGCTGGGCCTGCTGCCCCCGGCGCACATCGACCCCGCGAGCGGCTACCGCTACTACCGCGCGGACCAGATCGAACGCGCCCGCCTGGTCGCCCTGCTGCGCCGCCTGGACATGCCGCTCGCGCGGATCGCCGGGATCGTCGAGGCGGACGGCGGGCAGGGCGCCGGGCTCCTGGACGCGTACTGGTCCGAGGCCGAGACCCGCCACGCCGAACGCCGCGCGCTCGCCGGCTACCTCCGTCGTCGTCTGACCGGAAAGGGCCAGGACATGGCTGACCTGTACGACGCGTTCACGGTCGAACTCGTGGAAGTCCCCGAGCAGTTGCTGATCACCGAGACCCGGCACGTCCTCGCGGACGAGCTGCCCGTGTGGATCCCGGCGGCGCTGGGCCGCCTGGAGGAGGCGGCGGCCGGCTGCGGCGGCATCGCCGGGCACCCCTTCGTCGCCTACCACGCGGAGTCGTCGACGGAGAGCGACGGTCCCGCCGAGGCATGCGTACCCGTGGGGGACGCCGGGGCGGCGCGGGCCTGGGTCGCGGGACAACCCCGTACCCGTAATACCCGTACCCGTCTGGAGCCGGCGCGGCGGCTGGCCGTCACGCGGGTCACCAAGGCGCAGGTCGCTCACCCCCAGATACTCGAGGCGTACGACGCCGTGGAGGCGTGGATGCGGCGGGAGGGGTGGGCGTACGACGGCCCGTGCCGGGAGGTGTACTTCGCGGACTGGGACGCGGCGGGGGCGGAGGACCCGGTATGTGATGTGGCGTTCCCGGTGCGGCGGGTGACGGCCACGGACTAGTCCCACCGGGCGCGGGCACAAGCCGAGCCCCCTCGGCAAGGACGGCGATACTCGTCGAGAGGGCTCTCGGTGGTGCTTGTTCAGTTGCTCGGCCGACTCAACCTCTCGGCGGACTCGGCGACTCGGTGACTTGGCTGCTCAACCGGCTGACGGGCTGCGCTACTTGACCGACTCCACGAAGACGGTCCAGGCCGTGGCGGGGAACGCCAGGACGGCGCCCTCGGGGCGCTTCGAGTCGCGGACGGCCAGCGCGGCGGCGGGCGACCTGACCTCCACGCACTCGCCGTTCCCGACCGAGTACGAGGACTTCGTCCACACGTGCGTGGCGCTCTGACGAATTGCCATCTCTGCTCCAGGTGCTGGTTCTCTTCGCGCCAACACCGTTGATCGCTGGCGCAATTCGACGCTACTGGGAGACCCCACCCCGGGTGGTAGTCATTCACCCGACCTGGTGGCATATTCCAGGAAAACCTCGCGCCGGACCGCAACAGCCCTGTACAGTGCGGCCTTTCACCTCAGCGCGCGTACTCCTTGGCGATGGACTCGATGGTCCGGCCGGACACCTCGACGTTCATGGCCTGAGCCCGCAGGTGCTCGTACATCAGGGCGTAGGTCTGCACGTCGTGGTGCTTCTCCAGGTACAGGTCGCTGGTGACGCCCTCGATGTAGACCACGCTGGAGTCGGCGAGTTCGGCGAACTCCAGGATCGAGTAACCCCCGTTGAGCCCGGGGTGCGCGCCGGCGTCGAAGGGCAGCAGCTGGATGGTGACGTGCGGCAGTTTGCCCAACTCCAGCAGGTGCTCCAGCTGTTCGCGCATCACCCGGCGACTCCCGACGGTCCGGCGCAGGACGGCCTCGTCGATGACGACCCACAGCCGTACCGGCTCCTTGACCTCCCCGGTGACGGGGTGGATCTGCTCGCCGAGCCGCCCCTGCCGGCGCAGCCTGACCTCCACGCGCTTCTCGATGTCCTCCGCCGAACTCTCGGGCAGCGCGCCCTTGATGACGGCCGCCGCGTACTCGGGCGTCTGGAGGAGCCCGGGGATGACCTGGGGCGAGTACGTGCGCAGGCTGGACGCGTCGTCCTCCAGGCCGATGTACACGCTGTACGGGACGTCCTTGAACGCGTACCACCAGCCCTGCTGGCGGGATTCGCGCGCCATCTGCATGAGGGACTCGACGACGCGCTCGTCCTCGATCTCGTAGACCCCGCACAGGTCGCGGACGTCCCGGGGGCTGATGCTGCGCCGGCCGTTCTCCAGTCGGCTGATCTTCGACTGCGAGACCAGCAGGCGTTTGGCCACCTGCTCGGCCGTCATGTTCTTCGACTCGCGGAGCCTGCGCAGTTCCAGACCGAGACGCCGACGACGCACGGTGGGATTGGTGTTGGACGGCATGAGATGTGCACCTCCGGCTGGATGCCTGTTGATACTTTGCGTATCTGCTGCTGAGCAGACTGCCACCAACAGGCTTATTACCGCTGGGAAACCACGGATATGCCAGCCAGGCCCGCAAGTTCGGGGATACTGGTGGATTGCACGTGTTCAATACCGCTTCAACTCCGCGCCGGGGCACCTGTTTTCGGACATGCGTCCGCGCGGGGCGGCGTACCGTTTCGCCTTGACCGGCGAAACGGACACACCACCCCGCGCGGTGCGCGCGGCTCCCGAACGGGTCGGTGGGGCGCGGAAGTCACGGCCGGCGGGCGGCCGTACGCGTCTGCGTCGTGGTACTGCGGCTCAGTGGGCCACGACGCGCGCCATGGTGGTCCGGCGTGGCTGCGCCGGAACTCCGTGGGCCGCTTCCGCGTTCGCCCTGGCGGGTGGCGCGGCCTGGCGGCCGGCCGGTGCCGGGGCGGGCCGGCGCGGCTGGACCGCCACGCCGTTCTGGACGTCCATCACGGCGTGCGCCACGAGGCCGCCCATCGGATCGTGCCTGATCAGGTCCCGTAGCCGGGAGCGCGAGGAACGGCCCTCGTTGCCCGGGTACAGGTGCTTGCCGAGGCCGACCGCGTGCGCGAGCGCGGCGAGTGCCGCGGTCCGCGGGTCCGGCGGTACGCCGGTGCGGATCGCGGAGTCCAGCCGGGACCTGATCTCCCGGCTGATCGCGTTGTCCGTCGCCTGATAGCGAGTCGTCGGCAGCACCCCGCACATCTGGCCGGCCACGGCATGCACCATGCCGCACCGCTCCAGATGCGAGAGGTACGTCTGACGGAGCCCCAGGCGGGGTCCGCCGATCCAGTGGACCGCGCGGACCGGAGCGCCGCGACGGCGCAGCAGCTCCAGTGCGTGGTCCAGTGTCGGATCACCTGTCGGCCGTGGTGCCACCACGGCGATACGATCCCCGTCAGGGGCTATCCGTCCGGCCAGCGCCAGCTCCACTAGCTGTGCTCCGGCCAGACCGAGGTCGAGCGACTGCGGCTGTGCAGTGGTACCCGTCGTCGGGTCCAATGCCAGCAACAGAAGCTCTTCCGGAAGAGTTCTGCGGCTCCTGCCCATCCATGCCTCCCCGCGTGGATGACAGACAGGGTGACCCCTCTCACATTCATCTGTCGAGGGTGCGTGACCTGTTTGTAAGGGAACCGGCAGGTATGTCGTTCTCGTCTACCGCAGGGGCCAAGCGCTCCACACAGGACACTGATACATGGTTCGGACAGTGCCGAGGCGCCGTCCGGGTACGGGGTGTTGGTGGCCAGGTACGCAGTACACGGTTCGTTTCGTGCCGTACGTCATCCCGTACGGCATATGAGGAGGCATCGGTGGCGGGCGAGTCCCCCGACAGGTCGAAGCAGCACGAGTCGTCACGACCGACGCAGGGTTCCGGCACGCCGGTTCCCGATCCCCGCGTTCCGGCGGGGGGCGCGGCCGGGGGCGAGGGGGGTGTGGATCTGGCTACGCGGGTGCTGATGTTGCCGACGGACGGGGGGGTCGGGGGCGCCGGGGGGTCCGACGCGGCGTCCGGCGCCGAGGCGGGCGGGGGGTCCGGCGGGGCCGGGGGGTCCGACGCGGGCGAGCGGGCCGACACGGCCGGGGGGACCGGAGACGCCGGGGACACCGAGGGGGCCGACACGGCCGGGGAGACCGGCGACACCGGGGACACCGAGCGGGCCAAGGGGTCCGGGGGGATCGAAGCGGGCGAAGGCGCTGGGGGTTCCGGGAACGCCCGCGCGGCCGAGAGTGTCGGCCGGGCCGAGGGTTCCGGGGACGCCGAGGTGGGCGAGGGCTCCGGCGAGGCCGGGGGTGCTGAGGAGGCCGAGAGGTTCGGGACGACCGAGGTGGCCGAGGTGGCCGAGGTGGCTGGGGATTCCGAAGGTGCTGAGGAAGCGGGCGCAGGCGCCGGGGGCGCCGGGGTGTCCGGGGAGGCACGGCAGGCCGAGGGTTCCGAGGTCGTTGAGGGGATCGGCGCGGGCGTGGACTCCGGAGATGCCGAGGGCGCGCAGGGTGCCGGGGATGCGGAGGCCGTGGGCGGAGGCGCCGGGGTGTCCGGGGGTGCCGGGGCGCGCGAGGGGAATGGGGTTGCCGGGAGCGCTGAGCAGGTCCGGGGTGCTGTGGAAACCCAGGGTGGCGAAGAGGGTGCGGTGAGCGATCGAGGGCGGGAGGCCGGGGGCGCCGAGGAGGTTCGGGGGCGTACCGAGGGTGTCGGTGCCGTCGAGGAGGCGGGCACCGAGGGTGGTGGCGCCGATGCTTCCGGTGATGACTCCGATCAGGCCAGCGTCCGCGGGGGCGACGGCGGGGCTGTAGGGCGTTCTGCGGGCTCCGGAGAGGCTGGGGGCGGGTCCGGGGAGTCCGGGGGCGTGAAGGGCGCTCAGGGGGCTCCTGGGGGCGCCGAGGGGGGCTCGGGGCGGGACGGTTCGGCTCGCGGCTCGGGTGTGGGGGCGGGTGAGGCGGATTCCGGGGGGTCCGGGGACGCCGGGGAGCGTCGTACGGCTGCGGGTGCCGTGACGGCGGACGCGTACGACGACGTCGACGCCGAAGTCGCCGACTCCCTTCAGGGAACCGCCGGTTCGGCCGACGAACAGGACAACTCGCCCGAGGGCGCGACGGATTCGTACGCCGATGGCGCGACGGATTCGAAAGCCGACGGCGAGATAGTCGACTCGCCGGCGGACGAGGCTGGTTCGGCGGGCACCGAGTCCAAGTCACCGACGG
Source organism: Streptomyces niveiscabiei (assembly GCF_033794345.1). Taxonomy (NCBI): domain Bacteria; kingdom Bacillati; phylum Actinomycetota; class Actinomycetes; order Kitasatosporales; family Streptomycetaceae; genus Streptomyces; species Streptomyces niveiscabiei. The sequence continues at coordinate 51,127 of NZ_JARAYJ010000025.1, read as the reverse complement.
GGAACGCCAGTTCCGGCACCGCCGAGGACACCGAGCCCGGCGAGGAAACCCCCTCCGCCGAGAGCTCCCCCACCGCCGACACGGCCCCCGGCGACAGCTCCCCCACCGCCAGCACGGGCTCCGACGACAACTCGCCCACCGGCAAGGCCGATTCCGGCGACGCCGAGCCCAAGTCCCCGAAGGGCGACGCCGATTCGGGCAGCGCGAAGGGGACCGAGCCCGGCGAGAAGTCCTCCCGCGGCGACAACTCCCCTGCCGACAAGGCCGATCCCGACGGAGCAGACACCAACTCGGCCTCCACCGAGGACCGTTCCGACGACGCCGACCCCATCGACCAACCGACCGCGATCTTCAAGGCCGTACGCCCGAAGCCGAACGTCGACCAGCCGACGACGATGCTGAAGCTGGGCGACGTGGAGAAGCCCGGCACGCCGGACTCCGGAAAGCCGGGCGACGCCGAGAAGCCGGCCCCCACGGGAGCCACGGGCAAAGCCGCCGGCGCCGCCTGGACGACGTCCGCCGCCAAGAAGCCGGACACCGGGGAGAAGCCGGACACCGGGGAGAAGCCCGGCACCGCGAACGCGACCGCCGGCACGGACGCGGCCGGGAAGACCGGCACCGCCGAGGACACGGACGCCGCTTCGAAGCCGGACGACGCGGGCCGGGCCGACCCCGCCGGGAAGTCGGGCGACCCCAGGGGCACCGCCGGGAAGAGCGACGCCTCCGAGGAGACCGGCCCCGCCGGAAAAGCCGGTGCCACCGCAAAGAGCGAAGGCGCCGGGATCGCGGACGGGCGGAAGCAGCCCGGCGCCGCCGACGCCGAGGCCGAGCGGACCAGCAGGTTCGTCGCGCTGAAGCCGCTGGACGACCCGGCCGGCCGTAAGCCGCGTAGCTCCGCAGGGGTAGAGGCGACCGCTACCACCGCCGTACCCCAGGTCGGCCCGGAGCGGACCACCCAGCAACCCCTCCCGCCGAAGCCGCCGTTGGACCTGCTGGCGGAGCTGACGAACACGCCCCCGCCGCCGCCCACCCCGCTGCGCGCGCTCGTGCGGCGGGTGAAGATCTGGACGCCGCTGGTGATCCTGCTGGCGGTCGTGTTCGCGGTCGTGCAGATGGTCCGCCCGCTCCCGAAGCCGGCGCTCGACCTGACGGCGCAGAGCGTCCACACCTTCGAGGGCGGCAAGGTCGACATCCCGTGGCCCGCGCAGGGCCAGGCCGCGCTGGACGTCCAGGGCGTGGGCACGTTCGGCTCGTCGGGCCAGGAGAAGCCGGTCCCGATCGCGAGCGTCGCGAAGGTGATGACCGCGTATCTCATCCTCAAGGACCACCCGCTGAAGAGCGGCGAGGACGGCCCGAAGATCCCGATCGACCAGGCCGCACAGGACCAGTCGAACGCGGGCCAGGAATCGACCGTGAACGTCACGAAGGGCGACGCGATCACCCAACGCGAGGCGCTGGAAAGCATCTTGATCGCGTCGGCGAACAACGTCGCCCGCCTGCTGGCCCGTTGGGACGTCGGTTCGGAGACGGCCTTCGTCGAGAAGATGAACGCCGCCGCCAAGGACCTGGGGATGACGAACACGACGTACACGGACCCCTCGGGCCTGAACGACACGACCGTCTCGACGGCGATCGACCAGGTGAAGCTCGGCAAGGCGGCGATGGAGCAGCCCGTCTTCCGCGAGGTCGCGGCGATGATGTCGTACACGGACTACAAGGGTGAGTACCACTCGAACTGGAACGGCCTGGTCGGCAAGAACAAGGTCGTGGGCATCAAGACGGGTACGACGACCTCGGCGCTGGGCAACCTGATGTTCGCCGCGAAGAAGGAGGTCGGCGGGGAGACCCGGACGATCATCGGCGCGGTCGTCCGGCAGCCCGCCGGCGGCCCGGAGAACACGATCCTCAGCGCGGCCCTGGACTCCGGCGACAAGCTGATCCGCGCGGCCCAGGGCGTCCTGACGTCGGCGACGATCCTGAAGAAGGGCGACGTCGTCGGGTACGTGGACGACGGCCTCGGCGGCCGTACCCCCGTGGTAGTCACGCGGGACGTCACCGCGGTCGGCTGGCCCGGACTGAAGGTGAAGCTCTCCTTCGTCGCCGGTGATCTCCCGCACACCGCGAAGGCGGGTACCCAGGTCGCTACCCTGACGGTCGGCGACGGCGGCTCCGCGAGCGCCGTGAAGGTACCCGTAGCCCTCAGGAGTGAGTTGGCGGAACCCGGTTTCGGCGCGAAGCTGACCCGCCTCGGCTGACCCGGCACCCTCCCGCGGCCCGTCGTCCAGTACCACCCGGTCCTGGCCGGCGGGCTGCGTGCTAGCGTCACGAAACGGACACAACTCGACGGCCGCTCACCCTGTGGTCGTAACCCTGCGGTCTTACGGGAAGCCGGTAGGGGACGAGAAGAAGAAGACGGGACACGGGGAGTGCCTACAGGTGGCCACTGCGGAGCCGACACGCGACGACACCGGTCCGGGCCCGGACCCCGGCCCGCGAATACGGCTGCCCGCGCCGCACTCCGGCTCGCATGACCGGCTCGACCCCGCCGCGGCGGCCGGGAGCTCCGGGGAATCCGGGAGCTCCGGGGAGCCCGGGGTGAGGCCCTCGCTCGGGGCCCGCCTCGACGCCCGCTTCGGCCCCCGCCTCACCCGGCTGCGCGCCTGGCTGACGCACCACCTGGTGCTCTCCATGACCGTCCTCTCGGGCGGCCTGCACCTACTCTGGTTCTTCACGTTCGCGAACAGCGGCGGCGACCTGGCCGCGCAGGACGCGTGGGCGGAGTTCGTCGGCCGCCACCCCGACTCCGCGTACAACCTCGCCTGGTACGGCGGGATGCACCCGGTGTCGTACAGCATCATCTCGCCGTACCTGATGTCGGTCCTCGGCGTGCGGACGACGATGATGATCGCCGGAACGCTCTCGGCGGGCCTGCTGACGCTGATCCTGCTGCGCTCGCGGCCGGTGAAGAACCCGGTCTGGCCTGCACTGATAGGGGTCGTCGCGTTCCTGTGCAACGCGGCGAGCGGGCGGGTCACCTTCGGCCTGGGCAACATGTTCGCGCTGGGCGCGGTGGCCGCCGTCTTCTGCTGGCCGCACAAGTGGCGCCACAAGCGCTGGGCGAAGGCCCTGGTCGCGGCGCCGCTGGCCGCGCTGGCGACGATGTCGTCCCCGGTCGCCGGCCTCTTCGTCGGCCTCGTGGCGGTCGCCCTGTTTTTGCAGAAGCGACGCCCTGGGGCGTGGGCGCTGGGCATCGCGCCGGCCCTCGTCGTCGGCGTCTCCGCGTGGCTGTTCCCGTTCTCGGGGACGCAGCCGATGTCGATCGGCTCGGCGTCGCTGCCGTTCATCTACTCGGTGATCGTCTTCTTCGGCGTGCCGAAGAGCTGGAAGACGGTCCGGATCACGGCGGCGGTGTACGGGCTGTTCGTGCTCGGCGTGTGGATCGTCAGCTCGCAGATCGGCTCCAACATCACCCGGCTCGCGATGCTGTTCGGCGGCGTCGTGGTCGCGTGCGCGCTGCCGTTCGCGGTGCCGCGCAGCCGCAAGTGGTACGCGCTGGTGATCGCGACGGTCGGGTTCGTGGTGTGGGTCGGCTTCAAGTCGGTCGACGACGTCGTCCGTACGACCCCGGCGGCCTCCTGGGCGCGCGAGCTGGCGCCGCTGGTGAACGAGCTCCAGCAGGTCGGCGCGGGGAAGGGGCGGGTGGAGGTGGTACCCGCGCGCTCGCACCGGGAGGCGTCCGCGCTCGCGCCGTACGTGAACCTCGCGCGCGGGTGGAACCGGCAGGCCGACATGAAGCGCAACCCGCTCTTCTACGACGACACCCTCAACTCGGCGAACTACCACGAATGGCTCAAGCGGTGGGCCGTGCACTTCGTCGTCGTACCCAAGGACGCCCCGGACGGGGACGGCGCCGAGCGGGAGCGCGAACTGGTCCAGCGGGGTCTGCCCTACCTGAAGCAGATCTGGGGCGACGCCAACTGGCAGCTCTTCCGGGTCAACGACCCGGCGCCGCTCGCCGAGCCCGACGCGGTGGTCCAGCGCGCCGAGCAGGGCGAGATGACGATCGACGTGAAGCGGGCCGGGCGGGTCCTGGTCAAGATCCCCTACTCCCCCTGGCTGAGCGTCGTCGACGCGCAGGGCAAGAGCCTCAAGGCCCCCCAGGAGACCGAGGCGTCCAAGCACCGCGAGGAGGGCGAGCCGAAGGTCTACGAGAACCTCCACGGCTGCCTGTACGAGACGGAGGAGGACACGGAGGGCGACAAGTGGACGATGCTGGTCGCCCCCACGGCGGGCATCTACCGGCTGGCGGCGCCCTACCAGCTGCCCCGGGGGACGCCGTGCCCGGACGAGCTCAAGTAGTCCCGCACTAGTACCCGAGAGCTAGCGCAGCTCCGATACGTAGCGGTCGGTCCCCGGAATCGTCGGGATGAAGGGGGCCACCAGCTCCACCCTGCCGAGGCCCGACTCCTCCACCGGGGCGTCGAGGCCGGTGAAGTGGTCCTGCCAGACCTCCCGGGGGTCCCGTTCGAGGAACCACAGGAGGGTCAGGCGGGTGTCGGTGCCCTCGACCTGCTTCACGTACGACATGCGGTCGACGGGCAGGGGGGTGGGCCGGAAGACCGTCACCATCGCCGCCGGGGACGCCTTCAGGGCGCGCGGGAGGTGGAGGGTACGGAGCCACTGGAGGAGGTCGGTGCGCCGCTCGGGGGCCTCCGCGTCGATCACCTCCAGGATCAGCCCCTGGTAGGGGTGGTCCAGGGCGTGGAAGTCGCGGGGGCCGGCCGCGCCGTCGCGGTAGACCGTCGTCTCGTGGTCCTGGAACGCCGTGAGGACGTGGGTGCGGTCCTGGTAGACGCGGGCGTCGTGGTTGAGGCGGCGGTTGATGGAGACGGTCCAGCGCATGTGGTCGGCGTAGCGGCCGTCGGTGATCCAGTAGGTGGAGAGGTAGCACCCCTGGGTGACGGGCTGGGCGACCGCCGACTTCTCCGGGTAGCGCAGGAGCTGGAGGTCGCGGGTGGCGACCCAGCGGCGGCCCGCGTACATCCAGGGCATCGCCATCGCGCCGGCGTAGAAGTGGTCGTCCTCGTACCAGCGGTTGTAGGCGTACTCGTGGCCGGGGTGCGGTTCGACCATGGTGATCAGGGCGTGGCCGGGGTGGACGCCGTAGGGGCCGGTGGCGGCCAACTCGGCGTAACGGGCGCTGGATTCGGCCTCACCGGAGGCGGCCTCGCTCGACGTGGCCCGGCCGGTGCCGGTCTCGTTCATGTGCGTTCCCCTTTCCTGCGCGCTCGCCCATACTCTGACGGTCCGTCAGACAATGCGCCAGCGTCAGGAAGCGGCCAACAGGGAGGGTCCGTGTCTCTGCTCACCGGCAAGACCGTCGTCGTGTCCGGAGTCGGCGCGGGCCTGGGTCACCAGGTCGCGGCGGCCGTCGTACGGGAAGGGGGGAACGCGGTGCTGGGGGCGCGGACTGAGGATCGACTCGCCAAGTCCGCACGGGACATCGACCCCGGCGGGGCGCGCACCGCGTTCCGGTCCACCGACATCACCGACGAGCAACAGTGCGGCGCTCTCGCCGAGTTGGCGGTGTCGCGGTTCGGCGGGATCGACGCCGTCGTCCAAGTCGCCGCCTGGGACTCCTACTTCGGGGGCGTCCAGGACGCCGACTTCGAGACCTGGCGGTCCGTCATGGACGTGAATCTGCTGGGGACCCTGCGGATGACGCGGGCCTGTCTGCCCGCGCTGAAGGAGGGCGGCGGGGGCGCGGTCGTGTTCATCGGGACGCAGTCGGCGGTGGCGGCGCCCTCGCAGGTGAAGCAGGCGGCGTACGCGGCGTCCAAGGGGGCGCTGACGAGCGTGATGTACTCGCTGGCAAGGGAGTTGGGGCCGTACCGGGTACGGGTGAACACCGTGCTGCCGGGGTGGATGTGGGGGCCGCCGGTGGAGGCGTACGTGCGGTTCACGGCGCAGTCGGAGGGGGTGCCCGAGCGTGAGGTGCTGGAGCGGCTCGCGGGGCGGATGGCGCTGCCGGAGCTGGCGACGGACGGGGACGTGGCGGACGCGGCGGTGTTCCTGGCGTCGCCTCGGGCGCGGGCGATCACGGGGCAGTCGTTGCTGGTGAACGCGGGGGAATTGATGCGCTGAGCGGGGCCGGACCAGCCGGTTCACCGGTGCCGTACCACTCAATTCGGCGTTCACGTACAGGAATTGGGGTCATCTCACCGAACGATTTTACTTCTCCTTGACCCTCCTCGCGCTTGCCGTGAGCACACCATCACACCCAGAGTTCACATGCCTGCCCTGCCTGTCTGCTGCGAACCCCACGTTGACGGCGAACCCTGGAAGGGGGCACATGAACGGTCTCGACTGGGCCGTGCTCATCGGCTACTTCGGCGTGATGGTCGCCATCGGCGTCTGGTCGCACAAACGGGTCGACGACGTCAGCGACTTCTTCACCGCCGGCGGCAAGATGCCGTGGTGGCTTTCCGGTATCTCCCACCACATGTCGGGCTACAGCGCGGTGATGTTCACCGGGTACGCCGGCATCGCCTACACCTACGGGGTGACCTCCTTCGTCACCTGGTCGTTCCCCATCGCGCTCGGCATCGCGATCGGCTCGAAGCTGTTCGCGCCGCGCATCAACCGGCTGCGTTCACGGCTCCACGTGGCCTCCCCGCTGGAGTACCTGAAGAACCGGTACGACCTGAAGACCCAGCAAGCACTCGCTTGGTCGGGGATGCTGCTGAAGATCGTGGACGTCGGCGCCAAGTGGGCGGCGATCGCGACCCTGCTGTCCGTCTTCACCGGCATCTCGCTGAACCAGGGCATCCTCATCACCGGCACCATCACGGCCGTGTACTGCACGATCGGCGGCCTGTGGGCCGACGCGCTCACGGAGTTGGGCCAGTTCGTCATCCAACTCCTCGCGGGCGTCGCGATGTTCATCGCCGTGGTCGTCGAACTGAACGACAGGAACATCGGGTTCCTCGGCGCCTGGGACGAGCCCGCGCTCCAGGGCCACGGCAAGCCGCTCGTCGGCCCGTACGGCACCGTGTTCCTGCTCGCGTTCCTGTTCATCAAGCTGTTCGAGTACAACGGCGGCATGCTCAACCAGGCCCAGCGGTACATGGCGACGCCGAACGCGAAGGAGGCCGAGCGCTCCGCGCGGCTGTCGGCGCTGCTGTGGCTGGTCTGGCCGGTCGTCCTGTTCTTCCCGATGTGGATGTCGCCGCTGCTGGTCGAGTCGAAGAAGCCGGACGGCTCCGACTCCTACGGCCTGATGACCGAACAGCTCCTGCCGCACGGCCTGTTGGGGCTCGTGATCGTCGGCTTCTTCTCCCACACGATGGCGATGTGCTCCTCCGACGCCAACGCCATCGCGGCCGTCTTCACCCGGGACTGCGCGCCGGTCATCTGGAAGCGGGCCCGAACCTGGGACCAGGGGCAGGGACTTCGGGTCGCGCGCATCACGACCGTCGTCTTCCTCGGCCTGTCCATGGCGGCGGCGACACAGGTCAACTCCCCCGCGTTCAAGGACATCATCACCGTCGTCATCAAGTGGGTCGCCGGTCTCATGGGCCCGATGGCCATCCCGATGATGCTGGGCCTGCTGCGGCCGTTCCGCCGCTCCGGGCCGACGGCGGCGCTGATCAGCTGGTCGATGGGCCTGCTGGCGTTCTGGCTCGTCAACTACCCGATCAACTGGAACGTCGACGGCGGCGTACCCCTCCAGTATCAGGTGTCCGTACCCCTCGCGGTCTCCCTCGTCCTGTACATCGCGATCGGGTTCATCCGGCCCGAGGACACCCCCGAGCGGCTCGCGATCATCGACAAGATCAACTCGGACGACGACGGCGTGGCTCTCAAGGCCGACGGCCCCGAACACCAGGACCCGGTCCCCGCGCCGCGCACCTGACCCCCGTACCGCCCCCTGCCCCCGTGCGCGGAAACAGTGAGAGGACGGCCGAAAACCTTTGCGCTTCGGGCACAGGGGGCATACCGAGCAGCCCCTGAACTCCCCGTCCCCGTTCGATTACAGTGGCGAACCGTGTCGTACGGACGGCGGACAAGGGGCCGGGGAGGCTTGGTGTGAGTACGGCAGCCGGGCCCGTCTGGGGCCGTGCGGAACAGCAGGACTTCCGCAGCCGGGTACGCGGCACACTGCTCGGCGGCGCCCTCGGTGACGCGCTGGGCGCCCCGGTGGACCGGACCTCGGGGGACGTCATACTCCAGACGTACGGGGTGGAGGGCGTCGTCGACCTGCTCCCCGCGTACGGCAGGCGCGGCGCGATCACCCACCTCACCCAGCTCACCCTGTTCACGGTCGACGGCCTGATCCGCGCCCAGGTCCGCCGCGACACCGGCGCCTGGCACCCCCCTACCGACCTGCACCGCGCGTATCTGCGCTGGGCGGCCACGCAGCGCGACTGGGGTCCCGACCTACGCCGCAAGGACGACGGCTGGCTGGCCCGCGAGGAGTGGCTGTACGCCCGCCGCGACCCGACACGCCCGCTGCTCCTCGGCCTCGGGGACGAGCGGATGGGCACCCTGGAGTCGCCGAAGAACCCGGCGGCGGACGGCCCCGAGGCGCTCGGCCGGTCGGCACCGTTCGGGCTGCTGGTCGGCTGGGAGCCGCAGCTGGTCGCGCAGCTCGCGGTGGAGTGCGCGGCGCAGACCCACGGCCACCCGGCGGCCTACCTCGCGTCGGGCGCGTACGCGGTCGTCGTGCACGCGCTCGCCAGGGGCGACAGTCTCGACAGCGCGGTGCAGCGGGCGCTGTCCCACCTGTCGGCGCGGCCCGGCCACGAGCCGGTGTCGGAGGCGCTGCAACGGGGGCTCGGCGCGGTCAGGCAGGGCCTGCCGACGTCCGCGCGGGTCGAGGAACTCGCCGGGGGCGGCAGCGCGCCCGAGCTGCTGTCCGCCGCCGTGTACTGCGCGCTCGTCGCCGAGGACGTACGGCACGGCCTGCGCCTCGCCGTCAACCACGGCGCCCCCTCCGCCGCGACCGCCTCCGTCACGGGGTCCCTGCTCGGCGCGCTGCACGGCGAGACGGCCCTGCCCCCGGCGTGGCTCGCGGAGCTGGAGGGGCGGCCGACGCTGCTGGAGCTCGCCGACGACTTCTCGATGGAGATGACGCAGGGGCCGGCGCTGCACAACCCCGCCGGGGCGGCGCCGGGGTGGCTGGCCCGGTACCCGAGAAGCAGCGGGGTAGAGCTGGGGTAGGGGGTGGGGCGGGGTCGGGAATCGCCGGAGCGGCGGCCGTACCCCTCAGGTACTACCCGGGTACTACTCGACGACCCTGACCCTGGTCTCCGTCGCCCCGAACGCCCACAGCGCCGCGCCGTCCTCCTTGTGGAGGCGGATGCCGCCGGTCTGCGTGCCGGCCGGGGCGGGCGGCGGGGAGGAGCCGTCGACGGCGTTGGAGAAGGCGATGTTGATGCCGGACTTCACCGTGAAGTAGACGACGTGCTCGACGGCGACCCCGTCGGAGCCGGTGGTCGCGGGCGTGCGCACGGAGATCGTGTACGTCCCCGGCGCGGGGTCGACCGTCCCGGGCCAGACGTCGAAGGTGCGGCGGGACTGGTCGTCCGCGTCGACCAGCCAGACCCGGTCCGCGGAGAGCGAGTAGACGATACGGCGGCCCGTGCCCGACTTCGCGGGTAGTCCCGGAGTATTAGGCGTGGACGCCTCGGGAGCCACCGACTGCCGAGGGGTGGCGGACGGCTTCGGACTGGCCGCGGCCGTCGGATGAGGGTGCACGCCGTTGTCCGCTTCGAGCGCCAGGAAGCCCACGCCGACGATCGCCCCGGCCGTCAGACCGGTGACCCAGACCCACGAGGGAAGCCGCAGGGCAGGCACGGGCACGCAACTCCTCAGTCTCCGACCCCCGCACCTCGGGGGTCGGATCATCCTACTGTGGAGCGCCTGGCCGCCGGGCCCGTACCGGTCCCCCTCAGGTACCGTTCCAAGATCGCAACCGGCGCTCCACCAGGGTCAGTCGAGGACCGGCAGCAGCTCCGGGAGGTGCCCGTCGGACGCCTGAGCCGCCCGCTGCCGCTCGGCCGGGACCTCGCCGTACAGCGTCGTACGCGGCTTCGCCGGACGCCCCGCCGCCTCCGCGACGGCGATGAGGTCCCGGATCGACTTGTACGAGCCGTACGACGAGCCGGCCATCCGCGAGATGGTCTCCTCCATCAGCGTGCCGCCGAGGTCGTTGGCGCCGGAGCGCAGCATCTCGGCGGCGCCCTCGGTGCCCAGCTTCACCCAGCTGGTCTGGATGTTGGGGATCCACGGGTGCAGCAGGAGCCGCGCCATCGCGGTCACCGCACGGTTGTCCCGGATCGTCGGACCGGGCCGCGAGATGCCCGCCAGGTACACGGGTGCGTTGGTGTGGATGAACGGCAGCGTCACGAACTCCGTGAATCCGCCGGTGCGTTGCTGGATGCCGGCGAGCGTGCGGAGGTGGCCGAGCCAGTGGCGCGGCTGGTCGACGTGGCCGTACATCATCGTGGACGTCGTGCGGATGCCCAACTCGTGGGCGGTGGTGACGACTTCGATCCAGGTCGCGGCCGGCAGCTTGCCCTTGGTGAGGATCCAGCGGACCTCGTCGTCGAGGATCTCGGCGGCCGTGCCGGGGAGCGTGTCAAGTCCCGCTTCCCTGGCCTGAGTCAGCCACTCACGGATCGAAAGCCCCGTGCGCGTCGCGCCGTTGACGACCTCCATCGGCGAGAAGGCGTGGACGTGCATCCCGGGGACGCGCTCCTTGACCGCCTTGGCGATGTCGAAGTACGCGGTGCCCGGCAGGTCGGGGTGGATGCCGCCCTGCATGCAGACCTCAACCGCCCCCAGATCCCAGGCCTGTTGGGCGCGGTCGGCGACCTGGTCCAGGGAGAGGGTGTAGGCGTCGGCGTCCGTACGGCGCTGCGCGAACGCGCAGAAACGGCAGCCGGTGTAGCAGACGTTGGTGAAGTTGATGTTCCGCGTGACGATGTACGTGACGTCGTCGCCGACCGCCGACTTCCGTACGTCGTCGGCGATGCGGGTCAGCGCGTCCAGCGCGGGGCCGTCCGCGTGGAAGAGCGCGAGCGCCTCCGCGTCGGTCAGCTTCGTCGGGTCGTCGGCGGCCGTCGCCAGGGCCTGGCGTACGTCGGTGTCGATGCGCTCGGGGACCATGCCGGGGGCGGCGGCCTCGCGGAGTTCGGTCCAGTCGCCGTACACCTCGTCGAAGTCGTCGCGGCGGTCGGACGTACGGCCCTCGGTGTCGATCGTGCGGTGCAGGTCGGTGCGGCCGGTGGCCTCGAAGACCTCCTCGGGCTCCTGCCAGGGGCGGCCCTCGACGACGGCGTCCGGGATCGCGAGGCCGGTCGTGGGGTCGGCGAGCGCGCGGACGTGCGGGAGGAGGCGGGGGTCGAGCCAGGGTTCGCCGCGTGTCACGAACTCCGGGTAGACGCACAGGCGTTCACGGAGTTCGAAGCCGGCCGCCTCGGAGCGGCGGGTCAACTCCTCGATCTGCGGCCAGGGTCGCTCGGGGTTGACGTGGTCGATGGTGAGCGGGGAGACGCCGCCCCAGTCGTCGATGCCGGCGCCGATCAGGCGCTCGTACTCGCCGTCGACCAGGTTCGGCGGGGCCTGGATGTTCGCGGCGGGGCCGAGGATCAGACGCGATACGGCCACCGCGGCGACCAGTTCGTCGAGTTCGGCGTCCGGCATACCGCGCATCGCCGTGTCCGGCTTGGCGCGGAAGTTCTGGATGATCAGTTCCTGGATGCCGTGGTGCGCGCGGGAGACCTTGCGCAGCGCGAAGAGCGACTCGGCGCGCTCCTCGTACGTCTCGCCGATGCCGATCAGCAGACCCGAGGTGAAGGGCACGGAGGAGCGGCCCGCGTCCTCCAACACCCTTAGCCTGACGGCCGGTTCCTTGTCCGGGGAGCCGTAGTGGGGGCCGCCGGGCTCGGACCACAGGCGGGTCGCCGTCGTCTCCAGCATCATGCCCATGCTCGGCGCGACCGGCTTGAGGCGCTGGAGGTCGGTCCAGGACATCACCCCGGGGTTGAGGTGGGGGAGCAGTCCGGTCTCCTCCAGGATGCGGATGGAGATGGCTCTCACGTAGGCGATGGTGTCATCGTACCCGTGCGCGTCGAGCCACTCGCGCGCCTCGGGCCAGCGGTCCTCCGGTTTGTCCCCCAAAGTGATGAGGGCTTCCTTGCACCCCAGGGAGGCACCCTTGCGAGCTACGTCGAGTACCTCGTCGGGGGACATGAACATGCCGTGGCCGTCCCGGCGGAGCTTGCCCGGCACCGTGACGAAGGTGCAGTAGTGGCACTTGTCGCGGCACAGGCGGGTCAGGGGGATGAAGACGCTCTTGGAGTACGTGATGACACCGGGCCGGCCGGCCGCCGCCAGGCCCGCGTCACGCACGCGCGCGGCGGTCGCCGTGAGGTCGTCGAGAGCCTCGCCGCGCGCCTGTAGCAGCACAGCCGTCTCGGACACGTCGAGCGCGACGCCGTCCCGGGCGCGTTTGAGGGCGCGACGCATGGAGTTCTCGGTGGGGCCGGTTCCCGAGGTCGCGGAAGTCGTCATCCTTTGAGCATACGTTCGAGGTCATCTGAGGTGCGGGGGCGCTCGGTGGGGGTGGGGGCGAGTACGGGGGTGGGGGCGCTCGGTGGGGGTGGAGCGCGGGGTGGGGCGCGGGGTGGGCGTACCTCTCAGGTCCTGTCCCTCGTGAGTACTAGTACCCAGGGGGTGTGCGTGGTCGTACCGATGCCCGGGGTATCGGCTGCCGCCTACCGTCCTGGCATGTCCGTGGAGATCACGCCCGCCGCCGGGACCGAGCCCGCCGCCGCACCTGCCCGAAGCACCGCCGCGCGGGTGGGGCAGGCCGCGGGGCTCGGCTGCGCCGCGCTCGTCGCCGTACCCCTCTTCCTCGGCCTCGCCCTGCTCGTCTGGCTCGCCGTGGTGACCAAGGACGCGTCGGACTTCCCCCGGGTCGCGCCCCAGGAGATGGCGGACCGGGCGGTCGCGAACTCCCGGGAGGCGTACGGCGTGCTGGGGTTCACGCGCACGATCCCCTACGGCGTCGAGGACATCGGGGTCTCCCCCGAGAACATCCTGGACTCCGGCTTCTGCTACCGGGGCGGGCTCACGGACGAGATCGTCGACGGGGCCTACACCATGACCCACAGCTGGGCGCTGGACCACGTCACCGCCGGGCAGGCGGTTCCCGGACTGCGTCGGCTGCGCACCCATCTGGAGGACAGCGGGTGGGACGTCACGTCCTACGAGGAGGGCAGGGCCGGGGATACCTGGGAGCTACGGGCGATGCGCTCGGACGGTGAGGAACGGGCGTTCTTCAGCTGGTCCGCCGAGCGCGAGTACTTCGAGGGCGGCGCCTCCATGCCCTGTGCCGTGGACCCCGGGTGGCATACGGGGGACACCGGACCCGCCGGCGACGACGTACGGCCGCCGGACCTCACCCCGTCCCCGTCACACGTACGGAGCTAGCTCGTCCAGCACCCGCAGCACCTCCGCCTCCCCCGCCGGAGGCAACTGCACGACCGCCTCCTCGATCCCCAGCTCCGCGTAGTACTCAAGTTTTCCCCGGGTAGGCACCACGGCGTACGGCACGACCTCCAGCTCGGACGGTTCCCGCCCCGCCTCCGCCCACGCCGCGCGCAGCACCGGCAGCGACTCGCCGAGCCCGCGTCCGCCGATCGGGAGCCAGCCGTCGGCGTACTCGCAGATGTGGGAGAACAGCTTGGGTCCGGCGCCGCCGCCGATGAGGGTGCGCGGCCCGACGACCGGCCCGCGCGGCTTCCGCACCGGCTTGGGGTACGCGATGGACGGCCGTACGCTCCCGAACTCCCCCTCGTAGCCGGTGGGTTCGTCGGACCACAAGGCCCGCATCAACGCCATCCGGTCGCGCACCAGCTCCCGCCGGGTCCGCCACTCGACCCCGTGGTCGGCGGCCTCCTCGACGTTCCACCCGTACCCGAGCCCCACCGTGAGCCGTCCCCCGGACAGATGGTCGACGGTGGCGATCTGCTTGGCGAGGTCGATCGGATCATGCTGAGCGACCAGCGTGATCCCGGTCCCCAGCCCCAGCCGCTCGGTCACCGCCGCGGCCTGCCCGAGCCCGACGAACGGGTCCAGCGTCCGCCCGTACTCCCTGGGCAGCCCCCCACCCGCGGGGTACGGCGTAACTCTCTCGACCGGAATATGCGTGTGCTCCGGCAGATACAGCCCGGCGAACCCCCGCGCCTCCAACTCCCGCGCGAGACGCGTGGGAGTGATGGTCTCATCGGTGAGAAAAATCGTGACCGAGATACGCATACGACGGCCTTTCCGGATGTACAGCGGTACGACTACAGACGCGAGTGCCGCCCTCATCTGTACCCGGAACAACCCGAACTGTCCATACCGACCGGTCGGAATTGCGCGACCGAGTCTCCAGCCCGCAGCCCTCGCGAGCCTCAACCGACCGAAAACCACCCCCATTCGGACGACCTCACATCCCGATTCCCCTCACGCCTCCCCGAGTTCACCCGCCTCCCCCACACTGGCGCCATGTGCGACGACGCTCACGAGATCGGCAGACGTGCCCTGTTCGTGACGGGTGCGGGTGCGGTGATGACTGTCGGGGGCATGGGTTTTGCCTCCGCCGAGGGACGGGAGGAGGGGCGGGCGGCGAGGACCCTGCGGGGGACGTTGCCCGCCGGGGCGCCGGACTTCGTGTATGTGCCGGTGGAAGTCCCGGCGGGGGTCGGCGAGTTGAGGGTGGCGTACAGCTACGACCGCCCCGCCGTGCCCGCCGGCACCCCCGGGAACGCCCTGGACATCGGCCTGTTCGACGAGCGCGGGACGGAGCTCGGCGGCCGGGGCTTCCGGGGCTGGTCCGGCGGGGCCCGTACGGAGTTCTTCGTCCGGGCGGACGACGCGACCCCCGGATACGTCCCGGGACCGATCCGCGCGGGGACCTGGTACGTGGCGCTGGGGCCGTACACCGTGTCCCCCCAGGGGCTGACGTACGAGATCACCGTCACCCTCACGTACGGGTCACCGGGTCATACCCCCACTCCCGTCTACCCGCCGGAGCGCGCGCGGGGCCGGGGCCGCGCCTGGTACCGGGGCGACTGCCACCTGCACTCCTGGTACTCCGACGGCCGCCGCACCCCCGCCGAGATCGCGGCGCTCGCCCGCGCCGCCGGGCTGGACTTCATCAACACCTCCGAGCACAACACCCATGCGGGGCACGCCCATTGGGCCGACCAGGCCGGCGACGACCTGCTGATCCTGCTCGGCGAGGAGGTCACCACCCGCAACGGCCACGTCGTCGCGCTCGGCACCGACCCCGGCACGTTCGTCGACTGGCGCTACCGGGCCCGCGACCACCGCTTCGCACGGTTCGCCCGCCAGATCCACCGCGCGGGCGGCCTCGTCGTCCCCGCGCACCCGCACGCCACCTGCATCGGCTGCGCCTGGAAGTTCGGGTTCGGCGAGGCGGACGCGGTGGAGGTGTGGAACGGCCCCTACACCCCGGACGACGAGATCGCGCTCGCCTCCTGGGACGCGACGCTGGTCGCCGCCGTACGGGAGGGCCGCGACTGGCTCCCGGCGATGGGCAACAGCGACGCGCACCGCGACCCGGACGTGGTGGGCCTGCCCCAGACCGTGGTCCTCGCGGACGACCTGACCCGCGAGGCGATCCAGGACGGCATCCGCGCCGGGCGGTCGTACGTCGCGGAGTCCAAGGACGTCACGGTCGTCCTCACCGTCACCGGCCCGCGCGGCGAGCACGCCGGTATCGGGGAGCGGCTCGCGGTCGCCCCGGATACCCCTGTGGTCGTACACGTGGAGGTCTCAGGGGTGAGGGGCTGCACGGTCCGCCTGGTCACCGACGAGGGCGTCCTGTTCACCGGGGCCCCCGTGGGCGACTCGGGTTCGGGGGTCTTCGAGTGGCGGACGACGCCGTCGTACGCGGCGTACGTACGCGCCGAGGTCCGCCACCCGGCGACCGCGCCCGTCCTGCCGGGGCCGCTGGCGGCACTGACCAACCCGGTGTTCCTGGGGCGCGGACGGGGCTGACGGGGACGGGCTGAGGGCGCCGCACGATGCGGTGCGAGGACCTCAGGGGGACAATCGACCATGACCACCCTCGCCGACCGCCGCTTCCGGATCACCACCGCCGTCCAGCGCCGCCTCAACCCCCTCATGCGCAGGCTCCCGCTCCAGCCCGTCCTGGAGACCACCGGCCGTACCTCGGGGCTCCCCCGCCGCACCCCGCTCGGTGGCCGCCGGACCGGGGACGCCTTCTGGCTGGTCTCGGAGTTCGGCGACCGCTCGCAGTACATCCGGAACATCAAGGCGAACCCGAGGGTCCGGGTCCGCATCAGGGGCCGCTGGCACACCGGTACGGCGCACATCCTGCGGGACGACGACCCGGTGACCCGCCTGCGCGGCCTGCCGAGGCTGAACAGCACGGCGGTACGGGTACTGGGTACCGACCTGCTGACGGTACGGGTGGACCTGGACACGGACTGACCCGTGTCATACCCGTGGACCGGGTAGTACCCGTACTACCCGTAGTACTCGCCGCCCTCCCCCGCCTCCGCCTGCCCCCGTGCTACCCGTCCCCTTCAGCCCACCCTCCGGTACAGGTCCTCCACCAGTTCCACGACCGCCCCCGGCACCCGCAGCGTCGGAAAGTGATCGCACCGGGCCTCCCGTACGAGCCGGCACCCGGGAATCCGCGAGGCGATGACCTCGTTGCGCTTGACGACGACCGGCTGGTCCAACTCCCCCAGCAGCAGCGAGCACGGCAGGGACACCTCCCCCAACCGCTCGTAGCAGGACGGGAGTTGCTCCTCATGCACGTACGAGGTGAACCACCCGCTCAACACCCCGCGCAGCAGCCGCCGCGCCTCGCTGTCGGGCGGCGTGCCCGCCCCGCCCCACCACGACATCCCCAGGTCGGCCAGCCCTTCGAGGTCCCCGGCCAGCGCCAACGGCTCGACCTGCGCGGCGAGTTCGGGCGGATCGGGCTCGGGGTACCCGGGTACCCCGGGGACGAGCAGGCCCAGCGCGGCGATCTGCTCGGGGTGGTCCAGCGTGTACGCGATGGCGGTGGCCCCGCCCATGCTGTTGCCGATCAGCACGGCACGTTCCACGCCGAAGTGGTCGAGTACGACCGCGAGATCGAGGTCCTGCCGGTACGAGGAGGTCGGCGCCGGGGACCGCCCGTACCCTCGTACGTCGTACCGGATCACCCGGTGCCGCGCGGCCAGCGGGGCGAGCACGGGCTCCCAGATCTCGGAGGACCCGACGCCGGGGTGGAGCAGGACCAGGGGCGGTCCGTCGCCGCCGCCCTGCTCGTCGGCCCAGACCTCGCCGCCGTCGACCGCGATCATGACGCCCGCTACCTCACTCATGCCCCGATACTGCCCCATACGGAGGTGTCGCGCCCGACGAGAAACGGACAGTAACCGCTCTCAGAAACAAGCCGCGCCCCCTCACCCCGGCCACACGATCGCCTGCACCTCGCTGTACGCGTGCAACGCGTACGACCCCACGTCCCGCCCCACCCCGCTCTTCTTGAACCCCCCGAACGGCGCCTCCATGTTCCGCCCGACGGTGTTGACCCCCACACCCCCGGCCCGCAGCCGCCGCGCGACGCGGAAGGCACGGGCGACGTCACCGGACCAGACGTAGTCGATGAGCCCGTACTCGGAGTCGTTGGCGAGGGTGATCGCCTCCTCCTCGTCGTCGAAGGGGAGGACGGCGACGACGGGCCCGAAGATCTCCTCGCGGACGGCCCGCATACCGTTGGTGCAGTCGGCGAGGACGGTCGGCCCGAGATAGAAACCTCGCTCGGGAAGGTCGACGACCTTGCCCACCAAGGGCGTTGCTCCTTCCCGGACCGCCGACTCGACATGCGCCCGCACCCGCTCACGGTGCGCCGCGCTGATCACCGGCCCCATGACGGTCCCGGCCTCGCGGGGATCCCCCAGCGTCAACCGCCCTGCGTAGGCTACGAGTTGCTCAACCAGCCTGCCGTACACGCCCCGTTGGGCCAGCACCCGGGTGGGCGCCGTACAGATCTGCCCGCTGTAGAAGGAGAACGTCGTCCCGATCCCGGCGACGGCGGACCCCAGATCCGCGTCGTCGAACACCAACGCCGCGCCCTTGCCGCCGAGTTCCATGAGCTGTCGCTTCATGCCCCGCCCGCACGCCTCGGCGATCCGCACCCCGACGGCAGTGGACCCGGTGAAGCTGACCATGTCGACGTCGCGGGACGAGACGGTCGCCTCACCGACCTCAACTGCCTCTCCCGATACGACATTCACGACACCGGGTGGTACCCCGGCAGCTTCCAGGACCTCCGCCATCCGGTACACCGACAGCGGATCCTGGGGCGCCGGTTTCACGACGACCGTGTTGCCCATGGCCAGCGCGGGCGCGATCTTCCCGGCCGGGTTGGCCCAGGGGTTGTTGTAGGAGGTGATGCAGGTGACGACCCCGACGGGCTGCCGCACGGCCAACGCCCCCATGACGGCGGCCTTCCCCATCGGCCCGGCCTCGTTGATCTGCGGGGCGATGGGCCACTCGGCGGGTTCGACACGGGCGTACCGCCTGAACCGGGCAGCGGCGACGCCGAGTTGCATGGAGCGGACGGTCGCGGTGGTCGCCCCGGTCTCGGCGCGCGCCAGGTCGGTGAGTTCGGCGCGCCGGGCGAGGATCAGGTCGGCGGCGCGGGCGAGGACGGCGGCCCGTTCCTCGGGGCGCGTGCGCGACCAGCTCTCGAACGCCGAACTCGCCGCCGCACACGCGTCGTTCGCCTGCGCGGCGGATGCCTCGGGGGCGAGGCCGACGACGTCCTCGGTGGCGGGGTCGATCACCTCGTAGTGTCCGCCGTCCGGTTCCACCCACTCGCCGCCGACGAACAGCCGCTGTCCGTCGGTCACTTGGTGCTCACCGTCCGGGTGTCGGTCCCGGAGCGCAGCACCTTGCCGGGTACGGCGCCGGTCACGACGTCGTCGCGGATGGCCTCGACCCCGTTGACCCACACGGCTGTTATGCCGAGGGCTTTGGAGTCGAGCCGTGGGCTGTCGCCCGGCAGGTCGTGGACGAGGATTGCCTTGCCGGCGTCGATGCGGTCGGGGTCGAAGAGGACGAGGTCCGCGTGGAACCCCCGCTCCACACGCCCGCGTTGGCGCAGTCCGAAGAGTTGCGCGGGGTCGTCGGTGAGCATCTTCACCGCCTGCTCCAGCCCGACCAGTCTGCGCCCGCGCAGGCAGTCACCGAGGAAGCGTGTCGTGTACGGCGCCCCGCACATGCGGTCGAGGTGCGCGCCCGCGTCGGAGCCGCCGAGGAGGACGTCCTCGTGCCGCCAGGTCTCGGCCCGCAGCGCCCAGGAGGCGGGGTCGTTGTCGCGCGGCATCGGCCAAAGGACCGTGCGCAGCCGGTCGTTGGAGCAGATCTCGACGAGGGTCTCGAAGGGGTCCTGGCCGCGTTCGGCGGCGATGTCGCGGACGACGCGCCCGGTGAGGCCCTCGTTCTCGGGGCTGTAGGTGTCGCCGATGACGTACCGCCCGAAGTCGGCGAGCCTGCGGAAGACGCCCGCCTCCTTGGACTGGGCGCGGCGCAGCATCTCGGCGCGTACGTCGGGATCGGCGAGTTTCTCGATGCGTTCGGGGACGGGCAGTCCGAGGACCGGGCCCCAGCCGGGGATGAGGTTGAGCGCGCAGAACGTGCCGAGGGACATGTTCATCGGCGTGAGGATCGGCATGGTCAGCGCCACGACGCGGCCACCGGCCTTGCGGGCGCGCTCACTTGCGTGCAGTTGCCGGGGTACGCGTTCGGGCACCGCGGCGTCGACGGTGAGGACGTTCCAGTTGAGGGGGCGTCCGGCGGCGGCGGACATGTCGACGAGGAGGTCGATCTCGGCGTCGCTGAACTGGTCGAGGCAGCCGGCGACGATGGCTTCGATCTGGGTGCCCTCGTGTTCGCCGACCGCCTTGGACAGGGCGATGAGTTCGGCCGGCAGCGCGTGCCGGGAGGCGACCGGTTGGCCGTCCCCGTCGGAGTGGGTGGTGGACTGGGTGGTCGAGAAGCCCCAGGCTCCGGCGTCCATCGCGTCGTGCAACAGCCGTACGATCTCCTCGAGTTGCTCCTTGGCCGGCTGTCCGCCCACCGCGTCGGCGCCCATCACGTGCCGTCGCAGGGCGCAATGCCCCACCATGAAACCGGCGTTGACGGCTATCCGCCCCTCCAGGGCGTCGAGGTACTCGCCGAAGGAGTGCCAGCTCCAGGGCGCCCCCTCCTCCAGGGCGAGCAGGGACATGCCCTCGACCTTGGACATCATCCGCCGTGTGTAGTCGGCGTCTTGGGGTCGCGCGGGGTTGAGGGGGGCGAGGGTGAAGCCGCAGTTCCCGGCGGCGACGGTGGTGACGCCGTGGTTGAGGGAGGGGGTGGCGTAGGGGTCCCAGAAGAGCTGGGCGTCGTAGTGGGTGTGCGGGTCGACGAAGCCGGGGCACAGGACGAGGCCGCTCGCGTCCTCAACTGTCCTGGATTCCTCGGTGACTTCGCCGACGGCGGCGATACGGCCGTCCCGGATCGCGACGTCCGCGACGCGCGCGGGGCCGCCGGAGCCGTCAACGACCGTGGCTCCTTTGATGACATGATCGAGCATCAGCTCTCACGCTCCCTGGCGGAACCGTGTCGTCCGGTGCACGGGGTCCGTGTCTATCTTCGGGATGACGTGCTCACCGATCAGCCGGATGGTCTGGAGCGTCTGCTCCTTGGGCACGCCCACCGGCAGTCCGAAGCTCAGCTGGTCGGCGCCGGCCTGCTCCCAGCGCTTGCACTGCCGCAGCACCTCGTCGGGGTCGCCGCAGATCAACAGCTCTTCCTCGATGAGGAGTTCGACGAACTCGGGGGTGTACTCGGGGAGCGTCTCGGGCCAGACCGGGAAGCCCTCGGGGCGCGGGAAGGTGTCGTGGTAGCGGAAGACGAGCGAGGGCAGGTAGTGCAGCCCGCCGCTGACCGCGACCTGGATCGCCTCGTCGTGGGTGGGCGCGCAGATCGCCGTGGTCGTCACCATCACGTTGTCGTTGACGAAGTCCCCGACCGGTTCGGCGTCGACGATGGCCGTCTTGTACTGCTCCAGCACCCACTCCATGTCGGAGACCTTCTGGATGCTGAACCCGAGGACGCCGAGGCCCTTCCGGGCCGCCATGGCGTACGACGGGGGCGAGCCGGCCGCGTACCACATCGCCGGGTGGGACTTGCCGTACGGCTTCGGCAGCACCTTCCTCGGCGGCAACTGCCAGTGTTTGCCCTGGAATCCGACGTACTCGTCCTGGAGCCACATCTTCGGGAACTCCGCGATGGTCTCCTCCCACAGCTCCTTCGTGTGGTTCATGTCGGTGACGCCCGGCATGAATCCGAGGATCTCGTGGGAGCCGGCGCCGCGTCCGCTGCCGAACTCGAAGCGGTTGCCGGTGAGATGGTCGAGCATGGCGACCTTCTCGGCGACTTTCACCGGGTGGTTGACCGGCGCGAGGGGGTTGAAGATGCCCGAGCCGAGGTGGATGCGCTCGGTGGCGTGCGCGAGGTAGCCGAGGAACACCTCGTTGGCCGACAGGTGCGAGTACTCGTCGAGGAAGTGGTGCTCCGACGCCCAGGCGTACTTGAACCCCGACCGGTCCGCCTCGATGACGTACTCGGTCTCCTCCAGCAGCGCCTTGTGCTCCGCGAGCGGGTCGACCTCGCCCCGCTTGCCGACGTATCCCTGTACAAAGAGCCCGAATTCCAAGGAGGTTCACCGCCCCAAGACTGTTTCTGACGGACCGTCAGCCAACGAACTGCCGCCGACTCTGGCACCGCCCCCCGTAAGCGTCAATAGCTGACGAGTCGTCAGATGACCGAGACTCCCGCCAGCCACCCTCCGTCGATCACGAACGGCTGTCCCGTGATGTACGACGAGTCCGCCGACGTCAGGAACAGGGCGAGGCGGGCGACCTCCTCGGGGCGTCCGATGCGCCCCAGCGGAACGAGCTTGCGGTACAGGGCGTCGAGCGCCTTCGACGTCTCCTCGGGGTCCGAACTCGGGTCCAGGAGCGAGGGGTTGGACATGGCCGTGTCGATCGCGCCGGGGCAGATCGCGTTGACGCGTATGCCACGGGGCGCCAGCTCCAGGGCGGCCACACGGGTCAGGCCGAGGATCGCGTGCTTGCTCGCGGCGTACGCGCCGACCGCCGCCATGCCCGTGATCGCCGTGTACGAGGCAGTGTTGACGATCGTGCCGCCGTCCGCGAGCTCGGGGGCGACCGTCTTGACGCCCAGGAAGCAGCCGACCTGATTGACCCGCACGACCTGCATGAACTCGTCGAGCGGCGTGTCCGTGAGGGCGTTGAAGCGCAGGATGCCGGCGTTGTTGACGAGCCCGTCGAGGTGGCCGTACGCCTCCTTGGCGGCGTCGACCGCCGCACGCCAGGAGTCCTCCTCGCGGACGTCCAAGTGCGCGTACAGGCAGTCGAGTTCGGCGGCGAGCGCCTCGCCCTGTTCGTCGAGGACGTCGGCCACGACGACCCGCGCGCCCTCGGCCGCGAAGAGCCGCGCCTCCTGCTCACCCTGCCCTCGGGCGGCGCCCGTGACGATCACGACCCGGCCGTCCAGCTTGCCCGTGCTGTCCATGGGACCCCCTCGGCATCGGTGGAGCCAGCATCGTAGCGCCGTACCTGATGAGTCGTCAGATACCTGCCCAGGCGTTGCGTGAGCAATGTCACAAGACTGTGAGCCGGGATATTTGACCCTGTTGGCGCCCGCCCCGAGCCCCCAATAATCCAGACCGCGGCAGACAAAGAAGTCTTCAAGGGAGGAACAAGGGATGGCCAAGAGAAAGCTCCGGAACAAGAAGGTCCGATACGTCGCGATAGGCGCCGCGCTGGCGACCGGGGGCGCCATCATCACCCTCCTCCCTTCGGCGAACGCGGCCGACGAGCAGAAGACGCCCGAGCAGATCATGTCGATGTGCGAGCGCTCGGCGGTGCTCAACGGGAAGCAGCGCTCGGTCAGTGACTTCAACGGGGGCTTCGCCGACGGTTTCGCGGCGGACAACTGTGATTTCGTCGAGACGAACTTCGAGACCTTCGACGGCCCCACCGAGAAGGCGTCGATCGACTTCCCGAACTGCGAGCCGGGTGCCACGGAACCGTCCAAGGTGAAGATCGGCTGGTCGGCGACGGTGGCCCAGGGAGAAGGAAAGTACACCGTGACCCAGCAGGGCGGCGGCGGTGGTCTTTTCGGTGCCATCAGCGGCTCGTGGGTGAAGCACAAGGGCACCCTGGACATGACCGTGGATTCGGCGACCGCCAGTGACACGGAAGAGCGCGAGGTGCCGGTCGGCAAGGTGCTGCACATGGAATTCACGCCGAAAATGCAACGCATGACCGGCGAATGGCGCGTACGGATCGACGCGCGCTCGGCGACGACCGTCACGAACGCCACTCCCGAGAAGAACTTCGTCGCCCCGGACGTCGTCGAGGGCCCGCACATGCTGCCGGGCGCGGCCGGTGCGCCGGGCGTCGTCGACGGCGTGTCCAAGGCCGTCCTCGAAGACTGCTGACCCCTTCCCACCAGCCATTTCACACCCTGGAGACTGTCATGGGCACCCGCACCAGAAAGCACCGCAGCCGCAAGAAGCGCATCACCCTGGCCCTCGCCCCGGTGGCCGCGCTCGCCGTCGCGATCCCGCTGATGAACTCCGCCGGCGCGGCCACGCCGAACGAGGTGTCGGCCGACTGCGCGGCGGATTCCGACAAGCTGGAGAACTGCGAATTCATCGACGTGCAGTTCAAGGCGAACAGCCTCGGCCCGAATCAGCGGGTCTCTCCCGTGACGAACAACTGCGGGAACACGACGGCGGCCTCGAAGGAATTCGCGGTCAGTACCTCGGTGACCCGCAGTATCGAACTGGAGGACGGCTTCACCGTGGAGGGCGGCACGAAACTCGCGAGTTCCGTCTTCGAGGTCGGTGTCCAGTTCAGCACCTCGGAGATCAACATCACCCGGGACGAGAAGACGACGGGCCTGAGTTTCGAGCGCAGCGACACCGTCCAGCCCGACAGCATCGCCTTCTTCATGTGGTCAGCGAAGCGCACGGACGTGAGCGGGTTCCTGCGCGCCACGTACAAGGACGCCCAGGACGGACAGAAGGTCTTCTTCTCCCCGAGTGAAGGCGCCACGTCCGTGCACGTCTTCTATCCGCAGATCCTGAAGAACGGGACTCCGGACGGCCGTCTGTGGCTGCGGAACGTGAAATGCGGAACGCCTCAGGCGAACGGCATCCTGAACTCCGAGAACAGCATTCGGGTGGAGCCGGGACTCGACGAGGGCGGCACCAATGTGACGGACGTGGAAATCCCGGTGGCCGAGATCAGCCAGTCCTGAAGTCGATCGTTTTCAGGTGCGAAGCACGGGCGTGGCCCCCAGCCAGCGCAGGACCGCGTCCGTGCTCCCGCGGGCGTCGAGCTTCGCGTAGATGTTGCTGAGGTTGTTGCGCACGGTCTTCTCGCTGAGCCGCAGCCGCAGCCCGATCTCCTGGGCGCCGAGCCCGGTCGAGAGCAGTTCCATGATCTGCCGTTCGCGCGGCGAGAGAAGGGCCCGCAGGCGCTCCACCGCGTCCCCTCCGGCGGGCGCCTCGCGGGCCCCTTCGCGCAGCGCGGCGCAGGCCGCCGGGGACAGGTAGGTGTGGCCGACGGTGGCCGCCATCACGGCCGAGGAGAGCATGCAGGTGCAGTAGTCGCCGTCGACGAGGTAGCCGGCGCCGCCCCGGAAGACCGCGACTACCGTCTCGACGTCCCGCCGCCCGCTGACGACGATCACCGGCACCCCGCGCCCGGCGAGGGCCCCGGTCAACTCCGGGAGCGCGTGGGCGGGTTCGACGCAGCTCAGCAGGACGACGTCCAGCGGGGTGTCCGCCAGCGTCGGATAGGGCGGGGCGACCTGCCAGACGCGGCCCACGTACGAGTCGTCCGGCGCGGGCCAGTCGGAGTGCGGCCAACTGGTGCCCTCCGCGCAGGCCAGAGCCACGGAGAGTCTTTCGGAGGAGCTCACTGTGGGGGTCCTTCCGCCGGAACAGCGACGTCCGTACGTTCGTACATACGCTGGGCGGCGGGGGCATGTTCAAAGATTCAAGAGAGGTGCCTCACAGACCCCAGCAGAGGGGCCACTTCGGCACCGAACTTCCTTATCTGATCAGCGAGTTCGCCAACAGAGCGGCTTCTGAACCTGACTTGGATCTGGTCCACCCCCAACTGCCCGTACACGTTCAGGGAGTCGGCCAGTTCCGCGGGGCTCCCGGTGAGCGTACGGCGGCCGACGTCCCAGTCCGGCGTCCCGACGTACAGCGGCTCGGCGATGGCTCCGACGGTGAACTCGCCCATGTCGCCGCGCAGTTGGCGGATCGCCTCGATCTGTGCGGGCAACCGGTCGCGCGGGTCGCCCTGCGGCAGCCAGCCGTCGCCCTTGAGGGCGGCCCGGCGGATCGCGGCGGGCGAGGACCCGCCGACCCAGACCGGCACGCGCGGCTGGGCCGGGCGGGGACGCTGGCCGAGGTCGTCGTAGTCGTACAACGTGCCGTGGTGGCCGGTGAATTCGTCCGGCCCGAGCGCTGTCCGCAGAGCGTCGAGGGTCTCGTCGAGTACGGCGCCGCGCCGGGCGAAGTCGACGCCGAGCGCCTCGAACTCCTCCTGGACGTGGCCCGCGCCGACCCCGAGGATCAGCCGGCCGCCGGAAAGGTGGTCGAGGGTGGCGTACTGCTTGGCGGTGAGCAGGGGGTGCCGCAGACCGGCGATCGCGACATGGCTGAGGAGCCGGACGCGGGTCGTGACGGCGGCGAGGTGGGCGAGGGTCGCGACGGGGTCGTACCAGACCGTGCCCATCGCGTCCGCGAGGCGGCGCGGGATGGCGACGTGGTCGCAGCAGGCGACGTACGCGAACCCCGCCTCGTCGGCGGCGCGGGCGACCTCCACCAACTCCCGTGGGCCCGCGTCGAGTTCCCAGGGTTCGACGTAGATGCGGCTCTGCGACTGGACGGGGAGCTGGATGCCGTAGGCGAGGCGGCCGGTCATCTCGGGCCCGGCCACAGGCCGCCCGCGGTCAGGCCGAGCAGTTCGATGGCGTTGCGGCGGACGATGCGGTCCACCACGTCGGCGTCGAGGTGGCCCATCTGGGACTCGCCGACCTCCCTGGACTTCGGCCAAGTGGAGTCGGAGTGGGGGTAGTCGGTCTCGTAGAGGACGTTGCCGACGCCGATCGCGTCGAGGTTGCGCAGGCCGAACGCGTCGTCGAAGAAGCAGCCGTAGACGTGCTCGGCGAAGAGTTCGGACGGCGGGCGGTGGACCTTGTCGGCGACGCCGCCCCAGCCCCGGTTCTCCTCCCAGACGACGTCGGCGCGTTCCAGGATGTAGGGGATCCAGCCGATCTGGCCCTCGGCGTACATGACCTTGAGGTTCGGGAAGCGTTCGAACTTGCCGCTCATCAGCCAATCGACCATGGAGAAGCAGCAGTTGGCGAAGGTGATGGTCGAACCGACCGCCGGGGGCGCGTCCTTGGAGGTGGACGGCATCCGGCTGCTGGAGCCGATGTGCATGGCGATGACGGTGCCCGTCTCGTCGCAGGCGGCGAGGAAGGGGTCCCAGGCGTCGGAGTGCACGGACGGCAGGCCGAGGTGGGGCGGGATCTCGGAGAACGCGACGGCGCGCACCCCGCGCGCGGCGTTGCGGCGGACCTCGGCGGCGGCCAACTCGGCGTCCCACAACGGGATCAGGGTGAGCGGGATCAGCCGGCCGCGCGCCTGCGGGCCGCACCACTCCTCCACCATCCAGTCGTTGTACGCCCGCACGCACAGCAGGCCGAGTTCGCGGTCGCTCGCCTCGGTGAAGGTCTGCCCGCAGAAGCGCGGGAACGTGGGGAAGCAGACCGCCGACTGGACGTGGTTGACGTCCATGTCGTCGAGCCGGGCGGGGACGTCGTACGAGCCCGGCCGCATCTGTTCGTAGGTGATGACCTCCAGCCGGATCTCGTCGCGGCTGAACCCGACGGCCGTGTCGAGGCGGGTCAGCGGGCGCTGGAGGTCCTCGAAGAGCCACCAGTCGCCGAGCGGTCCTTCGTCGCCCTTCTCGCCCATCACGGGCTTGAACCGCCCGCCCAGGAAGGTCATTTCCTTCAGGGGCGCCCGGACGACGCGGGGGCCGGTGTCGAGGAACTTCTTCGGGAGGCGGTCCTGCCAGACACGCGCGGGTTCGACGGTGTGGTCGTCGACGGAGATGATCAGCGGGAACTCTGTCGTGTTCTCCATGCCGGCCACGGTAGCGCCGATCTGACGGGGCGTCAGCTCCCGGGGCGGCAAAGGGCGTTGCCTCGGCCGCGGCGGCTCCCCCTCCGTGCCACCGCGGCCGTCCCCCGGATCCCCCCTCCGACTCCCCCGTGGAGCGGAACACCCGTCCGGCTACTCCCCCGTGAGTCGCCGGACGGGCTCAACGACCTCGGCCGTTCCCCCCGGTCCGGCCGTTCGTTGGTAAGAGCATGTCAGAGGCCGATAAACGATCCATGAACGTCGGCTTCCACATCTCAGGTACTACCTCTCGGGTACCCCCTACGCCGCCACCGACAGCTTCAACAACCCCCGTACCTCTTCCGCCTCCGGCGCCCTCAACTCCTCGTAGATCCCGAGCGCTTCGGTCCAGCACACGTGCGCCCGCCCCGCCTGCCCCAACCCGCTCAGCGCCCGCCCTAGGACCGTGAGGACCAGCCCCCGGCGCCACTCCCCGCCGATCCCGCGCAGCGCGGTGAGCGCGAGGTCGGCGTTGGCGGCGGCCTGCGCGGGTCGGCACGCGGCGAGGTCGACCTCGGCGAGCCGGAACAGCGTCATGCCCTCCCACAGCCGCTGCCGGCTGTCGCGGAAGACGTGGAGCGCGTCCCGCAGGATCTCCGCGGCCGTGGTGAGCAGCCCGCTCTCGGTGAGCGCGAGCCCCAGCGCGTACCGCCCGTTGGCGCCGCGCAGGGCGTTGCCGGTCCGGTCGTAGATGCCGATGCCCCGGTGCGCGAGCGTCACCGCGCTCTCCACCCGCCCGGTCGCGAGGTGGATACGGGAGAGGTTGCACAGGACGCTCGCCTCACCGGCCCTGTTCCCGTTGGCACGGAAGTTGTCGAACGCGACCGTCAGATGCCGCTCGCCCTCCTCGTGCCGCCCCTGGTAAAGGGCGATGATTCCCCGGGTGTTGGGCGCCCAGCAGCGCGGTACGGGGTCGTCGGCGTCCTCGGTGACCCGCAGCGCCTCGACGGCCGCCGCGTCGGCCCGGTCGAAGCGCCCGGCGACGAGGTGGACGTCCGTGAGGGTGATCAGCGCCCGTCCGAGCGCGTGCGGGTCACCGGCCGAACGGGCCTGCTGGAGCGCCTCGTTGGCGGCCACCTCGTACTCGCGCGCGTTGGCCCCGGACTCGGCGAGGTCCTTGGCGACCCACAACAGGTCGACGGCGCGGCGCAGTCGGCCGTCCCCGATGGACTGCCGTACGCAGGACAGCAGCGCGCCCGCCTCGGCGTACAGCCAGTCCTGCGCGTCGTGCCGGTCCTCGAAGTGCAGCCCGGGGTAGGCGGTTTCCTCCAGCTGCTCCACGAGCCGGTCGCCGGGCCGCTCGATCGCGTACACCCCGGCGGCCGTCGCGAGGTAGAAGTCGAGGAGCCGGGTGAGCGCCGACTCCCGTTCGGCGGAGGGGAGTTCGTCACGTTCCGCGCATGCGCGCGCGTAGAGCCGGACCAGGTCGTGGAAGCGGTAGCGGCCGGGCGCCGCCGACTCCAGCAACGACGTGTCGACGAGGGACTCCAGCAGGTCCTCGGTGTCGTCCTGCGCCAGGTTCAGGACGGCGGCTGCGGCGGCCAGGGAGATGTCCGGTCCGTCGGCGAGGCCGAGGAGGCGGAAGGCGCGGGCCTGTGCGGGCTCCAACTGCCCGTAGCCCAGCTCGAATGTTGCCTTCACGGCAAGGTCCCCGGCCTGGAGCTCGTCCAACCTCCGTCTCTCGTCCGCGAGTTTGGCCGCGAGGACCGACACCGTCCAGGTGCGCCGGGCGGCGAGGCGCGATGCGGCGATGCGGATCGCGAGCGGCAGGAAGCCGCACGCGGCGACGACGTCGAGCGCCGACTCCCGTTCGGACGCGACGCGTTCGGCGCCGACGATGCGGGTGAAGAGCGCGAGCGCCTCGTGCGGCGCCATCACGTCGAGGTCGACGAGGTGCGCGCCCGCGACGTCCACCATCCGGGTGCGGGAGGTGACGAGGGCCGCGCAGCCGGGCGTACCGGGCAGCAACGGCCGTACCTGGGCGGCGTCCCGGGCGTTGTCGAGGAGGACCAGGACGCGGCGGCCGTCGAGCAGCGAGCGGAACAGCGCCGAGCGCTCCTGGAGCGAGTCGGGGATCGCGGGGTCGGCGGTGCCGAGGGCGCGCAGGAACGCGCCGAGGGCGGCCTGGGGTTCGACGGGACGGGGGCTCGCGCCCTGGAGGTCGACGTACAACTGCCCGTCGGGGAAGGCGGATCGGGCCTGGTGGGCGACGTGCACGGCGAGCGTCGTCTTGCCGACGCCACCGATCCCGGCGACCGCGGAGAGCGCCATCACCCGGTTCTCGTCGCCGCTCTCCGCGACGAGCGCCTCGACCAGTTCCCGGGCGAGAGTCTCCCGCCCGGTGAAATCTGGTACCGATGCGGGGAGTTGAGCGGGCAGAATACGGACGACGGGGGTTTCGGCGGCCGGTGCCTCGGGCTCGGCGAGCGCGGGGTCGGCGCGCAGGATGCGTTCCTGGAGCTCACGCAGGCCGGGGCGGGGGTCGACGCCGAGTTCCTCCGTGAGCAGGCGGCGGGTGTCGGCGTACACGGCAAGTGCCTCCGCCTGGCGGCCACTTCGGTACAGGGCGAGCATGAGCAGCTCGCGCAGGCGTTCCCTGAGGGGGTGTTCGGCGGTGAGGGAGGTCAACTCCGAGACGGCTTCGGCATGTCGGCCGAGTTCGAGGTCCAGGTCGAGCCGGTTCTCGATGAGTTGGAGGCGCAGTTCCTCCAACCGGACGCGCTGGGACTCCGCGTAGGGCCCGGGTACGCCCGCGAGCGTCTCGCCCTCCCACAGGCCGAGCGCGTGGTCGAGGCGGTCCCGCGCGGCGCGTACGTCGCCCGCGGCCCAGGCTTTCTCCGCCTCCTCGGACAGGGTCCGCGCCGCCGTGAGGTCGAACGCGACCGTGCCGCCGGGGTCCCGCAGCGCGTAGCCCCCGGCGTCGCTGACCAGCATCCGCGAGGTCAGCACCTTCCGCAGCCGCGACACGTACGTCCGCAGCGCGGCCAGCGCCTGGGAGGGCGGGTCCTCGCCCCACACCGCGTCGATCAGCTCGGCGGCGGTCACCGTGCGGCCCTCGCGCAGCAGCAACGTCGCGAGCACCGCGCGCTGTTGGGGTGACCCGGTGGGCAGCGGGACGTCGTCCCGCCAGGCCCGTACCGGTCCGAGCACACCGAACCTCAGTCCCGCCACATCCTCGTCCCCGACGGGGTCGTGGCGTTCCTGTCTCGGCACGCGCGGTACTCGGTCGTCCATCGAGGTCTCCCTGGGCGCTCCCTGTTGACCTGCCCAGTTTGCCTTGCTGGCACGGGACCCGTCAGCAACGGGAAACACCGAGTACACGACGGCGCACGGGAGTACACAGGTCCCTCACCCACTCTCCACTTCCACGGAGGGTGTGGCGCAACCCGGGGCGATCGTTTTCGGCTATCTCAACGCCCGTTCCGCAGCTGCCCCTTAACCACTTTCCCGCTCGCATTCCGGGGCAACTCGCCCACGAATTCCACGACTCGGGGCACCTTGTAGTTCGCCATCTCCCGCCGCGCCCAGGCGATCAGGTCGTCCCCGGTCGTCACGGAGCCGGTCCGCCGGACGACGTACGCCTTGCCGACCTCTCCGAGCCGGGCGTCCGGTATGCCGACGACGGCGACGTCCGCGACGGCCGGATGCAGTCCCAGGAGTTGCTCTATCTCGGCCGGATAGGCGTTGAAGCCGCCGACGATGAACATGTCCTTGATCCGGTCGGTGATCCGCAGATTCCCGGCCCCGTCCAGTACCCCCACGTCTCCGGTGCGCAGCCAGCCGTCCGGCGTGAGCGCCTCCCGGGTCGCCTTGTCGTCCCCGTAGTACCCGAGCATGACGTTGAACCCCCGTACCAGCACCTCCCCCGGCTCCCCGGGCGGCAGCGCCCGCCCCGCCGCGTCCACCACCCGGACCTCGGTCCCGGGGATCGCCCGCCCCGACGTCGTCGCGATCACCTCGGGCTCGTCGCCCCTGCGGCACATCGTGACGATGCCGCTCGCCTCGGACAGCCCGTACGCGGTCAGCACGGTCGCCACGCCCAGCTCGTCCCGCAGCCGCTCGACGAGCCGGAGGGGGACGACGGCCGCGCCCGTCACCACCAGCCGCAGCGAGGACAGGTCGTACGACTCCCGCGCGGGGTGGTCCAGGAGCGACTGGTGGAGCGTGGGCGGGCCGGGCAGGACGGTGACGCGCTCCGCCGCGATGTTCGCCAGCGCGGTCGTCACGTCGAACACCGGCTGCGGGATCATCGTCGCGCCCCGCGTCAGGCAGGCGATCACCCCGGCCTTGTAGCCGAACGTGTGGAAGAAGGGGTTCACGATGAGATACCGGTCCCCCTCGCGCAGCCCCGCGAGCTCGCTCCAGGTGTCGTAGCCGCGCAGGGTCTGCTCGTGCGTGATGACGGCGCCCTTGGGGCTACCCGTAGTACCCGAGGTGTAGATGATGTCGGAGGGCGAGGACCCCGTAATACCCGCAGTACCCGTAGTACCCGTAGTACCCGTAGTACCCGTAGTACCCGTAGTACTCGCGGCGCCCGCACGGCTTCCCGTGATACCCCCGGCCGCCGTAATACCTACGGCGGCCCTTGCCCCCACCTCGTCCCCGCCGGCCAGGAACTCCTTCCACGTCCGGAACCCCGCCGGCGCGTCCTCCGCCAGTACTACGGCCTCGGCCAGCTCCGGCAACCCGGGCAACGGCCCCTCCCCCGCCCCGTCCCCCGCGGCCCTCCGCAGCGACGCCACGTACGACGTCCCCAGGAACGTCCCCGTCACGAACAGCAGCCGCGCCCCGCTCCTGCGCAGCACGTCCGCCGCCTCACCCCCCTTGAACCGGGTGTTCAACGGCACCAGCACCCCGCCCGCCGACACCGCCCCGAGCGCCGCGACGATCCACTCCAGCGAGTTCGGCGCCCAGATCCCCACCCGGTCCCCCGCCCGCACCCCGGCCGCGCCGCACGCAGCCGCCGCACGCTCCACCCGGGCCCCCAACTCCCGGTAGGTGACCCGCGCCCGCCCGTCCACCACCGCCTCGGTCTCCCCGTACGTCCCGGCCGCCCAGCGCACCAGCTCGGGAACGCTGCCCCACTTCGCGCCCCGCCCCGCAACGCCCCGCCCCGCAACGCCCCGCCCTTCCATGCCCTGCCCCTCCACGCCCTGCCACTCCATGAACGGCCCCCGATGAGTCGGAAGACGGTAGCTGACGACCCGTCAGATTAGCGATAACCTGACGCACTGTCAGTAGGTCTGATCGGAGGGGGACATGGCCGGACTCAAGGACGCGACAGCCATCGTCGGCATAGGACAGACACCGTTCGCCAAACACCTCCCGGAGGACGAGAGAACCCTCGCCTGCCGGGCCGTCCTCGCCGCCCTGGCCGACGCGGGGATCACCCCCGCCGAGGTCGACGCGGTCGCCTCGTACACGATGGAGGAGACGGACGAGGTCGAACTCGCGAAGGCGGTCGGCTTCGGCGACCTCACCTTCTTCGCCAAGTCCCCCTACGGCGGCGGGGGTTCGTGCGCGACCGTCGCCCACCTGGCCACCGCGATAGCCGCCGGACAGGCGAGCGTCGGCGTCGCCTGGCGCTCCCGCAAACGCGGCAGCGGCCCCCGCCCCTGGACGAACACGACGGTCCAACTCCCCACCCCTGCCCAGTGGACGCGCCCCTTCGGCCTGCTCCGCCCCGCCGACGAGATCGCGATGCTGGCCCGCCGCCACATGCACGAGTACGGCACGACCCGCGACCACCTCTTCAACGTCGCCCTGGCCTGCCGCAACCGCGCGAACCAGAACCCGGCCGCGATCATGTACGACCGCCCGCTGACCCGCGAGATGTACATGACCTCGCGCTGGATCAGCGAGCCCCTCTGCCTGTTCGACAACTGCCTTGAGACAGACGGGGCGTTGGCCTGTGTCGTCGTCTCGGCGGAACGTGCCCGCGACTGCCACCGCACCCCGGTCTACATCCACTCAGCCGCGCAGGGCCTGCCCGCCCAGCACCACGGCATGGTCAACTACTGGAACGACGACCCACTCACCGGCCCCTCCTGGGCGACGGCCCGACACCTGTGGAAACACGCCGACTTCACCCCGGCGGACGTCCAAGTCGCCCAGATCTACGACGCGTTCACTCCGCTCGTCCCCCTCTCCCTGGAGGGCTACGGATTCTGCGGGCGCGGCGAGGGCGGCGCGTTCACCGAGGGCGGCGCGCTGGAACTCGGCGGGCGGCTCCCGGTCAACACGGGCGGCGGCGGCCTCTCGGAGGCGTACGTGCACGGCTTCAACCTCATCAACGAGGGCGTGAAACAGCTCAGGGGCACCAGCACCGCGCAGGTCCCCGGCGCCTCGACCTGCCTGGTCACGGCGGGCGAGGGGGTTCCCACCTCCGCGCTGCTGCTGAGGACATGACGAGCCGACCGAGGGCGTGAGAGCGCGCGAGCACCAACCACGCCCACCCGCCCAGGACTTGAGGAGCCCGACCATGCTGACCCCGCTGCACGACACCGACGGCGCCCCGTTCTGGGAGTACGCGGCCCGAAGCGAACTCCGCGTCCAGGTCTGCGCCCGGTGCGCCGAGCCCCGCTTCCCGCCCCGCCCCTGCTGCCCGAACTGCCAGTCGTTCGAGTCGGTTTGGCGGCTCACCTCGGGTCGGGGCCGCATCTGGTCGTACGTGATCCCCCACCCGCCCCTCCTCCCCGACTACGCCGCCCAGGCCCCCTACAACGTCGCCCTGATCGAACTCGACGACGCCCCCCGCATCCGCCTCGTCGGCAACGTCGTCACCCACCCGGGCGCCCCCCTCAACTCCCTTGATCCGGACCGGATTCGGATCGGCGCCCGCGTCCAGGTCGTGTTCCCGGACGGCGGACTCCCGCAGTGGGTGCTGATATGACGCCCCGCCTCGACACCGACAAGGAGACCGGCGTCGCGGTCGTCACGCTCGACCGCCCGGAGAGGCTCAACGCGATCGACGTCCCGACGGCCCGCCAACTCGCCGAGATCTGGCGCCGGTTGCGGTTCGACGACGCCGTCCGGGCGATCGTCCTCACCGGCTCCGGCACCCGCGCCTTCTCCACCGGCCTCGACCGCGACGCCGTCGTCCCGCAGCCCAACTCCCCCTATATGCAGGACGATCCGCTCCTGCGCATCGGCCCCAAGTCGAACGACCTGTGGAAACCGGTGATCGCCGCCGTCGAGGGAATGGCGTGCGGCGGCGCTTTCTATCTGCTGGGCGAGAGCGAGTTCGTCGTGGCGGGGGAAGGCGCCGAGTTCTTCGATCCGCACACGACGTACGGAATGGTCAGCGCGTACGAGTCGGTGTTGATGGCGCAGCGCATGCCGTACGGGGAGGTGGCGCGGATGATGCTGATGGGGACGGCGGAACGGATCTCCGCCAGGCGCGCGTACGAGGTCGGTCTGGTCTCCGAACTCACCGAGAGAGGTGGGTCGTTGGCGGTCGCGGTCGAGTGCGCGCAGGTCATCGCCGGATATCCGGCCGAGGGGGTGCAGGGGACGGTCCGCGCGCTGTGGTCGGCGCGGGAGGCGGCCCAGGCACAGGGATTCGCGCAGGCCCCGCATCTGATTTCGCTGGGAAATCTGCCGGACGACCGCCAGGCACAACTTTTCACAGAAAGAACACGGAATTTCCGAACCCGCTGAGCAATTACCCGGAATTTGATCCGGAAACCGAAGAGTGCCGTATTCCCGTGCGGAACGCCCTCATAAAATAGCCGCATGATCCAGCACCGCACCATAGAAGTGAACGGCATCACCCTGCACATCGCCGAGGCCGGCGCCGAAGGCCCGCTGGTGGTCCTGCTGCACGGCTTTCCCGAGTCCTGGCACTCCTGGCGCCACCAGTTCGCCCCGCTCGTCGCGGCCGGTTTCCGCGTCGTCGCCCCGGACCAGCGCGGCTACGGCGCCTCGGACCGCCCGGACGACGTGGCCGCGTACAGCATCCTGCACCTCGTCGGCGACGTCGTCGGCCTGATCCACGCGCTCGGCGAGGAGACCGCGTTCGTCGTCGGCCACGACTGGGGTGCGCCGGTCGCCTGGCACACGGCGCTGCTGCGGCCGGACGTGGTGCGCGGGGTCGCGGGGCTCAGCGTGGCTCCGGCGCCGCGCGGCGCCAACCCGCCGCTGGAGGTGGTGAAGGCGGCGTACGACGGCCGCTTCTACTGGACGTACTTCAACCAAGTCGGCGTCGCCGACGAGGAGTTCGGCCGGGACCCGAAGGCCGCGCTACGGCGTTTCGTGTACGCGCTCTCCGGCGACGCCCCGGGCGAGCCCGGCATCCACCAGGCCCTGATCGAGCCCGGCACCCCCTGGCTGGACCAGCTGCCCGCCCCGGGGCAACTCCCGGACTGGTTCACGGAGTCGGACCTCGACGAGCTGGCCGAGGGCTACGTCAAGGGCTTCACCGGCGGCCTCAACTGGTACCGCAACCTGGACCGCAACTGGGAGCTGACGGCCCCCTTCGCGGGCGCGTCCATCACCACGCCCGCGCTCTTCGTGTACGGCGACCGCGACCCCGTCGCCTACTTCCCGGGCACCCCCGAACTCGTCGCCCGTCTCCCGGAGTTGGTCCCGGGCCTGCGCCGCCCGCCGGTCGTGCTGCCGGGCTGCGGCCACTGGACCCAGCAGGAGCGGCCGGCCGAGGTGAACGAGCTGCTGGTGGAGTTCCTGACCGGACTCCGGGACGAGCGGGCGTAGGCCCATCAGGAGCCGGGCCTGAATCCGTTGGGAGCAGGGAGAGTTCAGGCGGTCGGGGCGGCGGGCTCGACCTCGCAGCGGTCCACCCGCGCGGCGAGGCCGTCGTCCCCGACGGGAATCCGGATCTCTTCCGTCTTCTTCCCGCCGACGAGCTCCTTCGTCACGGGCGCGGCGAGCACCGCGCCCCGCGCGTCCAGGAACCTGACCGTGATCTCGAAGGTGTCCAGCGACTTGTTGGGGTTGGTGACCTTCACGGTCGTGTACGGCGCCTTGCGCGTCGCGCACGAGACGAGGCTGACGCGGGCGTCCTGGACGACGGTGACCGGCGTGTGCGTGGACGAGCCGGACGAACCCCCGCTGGAGGAGCTGGAGTCGTCGTCGTAGTCCCGGTAGTGCGACCCGCCCGACGAGCCCCCCGACGTCGACGACGAACTGTCGTGATCCTGCCGGGAACTGCTGCACCCGCCTCCCCCACCGCCCCCGCCGTGGCTACCGTGCCCGCGCCCACTGGAGAACCCCGTGAGCGCGAACACGACCAGCGCCGAGACAGCCGTAAGCCTGAAGATGTACCCCCGTGGTCGCATGGACCCACCCTAGGCAACGCCTGTCACGGCCATGTCACCGCCCCTCGGCGACATGGTCCTCACGCCGGACGGGCCGTCCCCGTCCCCTTCTCCGCGTCCAGCGCGTACACGCACCGGTCCTTGCTGCACGCGTACACGACCCCGTCCCGTACCACCGGAGAGCCAGTGATCTCACCCCCGGTCGCCAGCTTCCACCGCAACCGCCCGTCGTCGGCCTTGAGCGTGTACAGCAGGCAGTCGGTGGACCCGAAGTGGATCCGCCCCTCGGCGACGGCGGGCGCCCCCACGATGTCCCCACCGGCCTGGAACCGCCACTTGGGCGTCCCGGTGACCGCGTCGAGCGTGTAGAGCCCCTTCCCGCTGCCCACATGGACATGCCCAGCGGCGACGAGCACGGGGTCGATGGAGGACCTGGCCTCGGTGGCGATGCGCCACCGGTCGCGCCCGTCGGCGGCGTCGAGGGCGTAGACCGTACCCAGGTAGTCCGCGAGGTAGACCCCGCCCCCCGCGACGGCGGGCCCCGGCACGAACGTGGGCGGCGACAGGAACGCGGCCGGCGCCTCGAAGTGCCAGCGGACCATCCCGGTGGCGATGTCGACCGACAGCACCCGCGTACCCGCGGAGACGTACACGTTGCCGTCCCCCGAGGGAGTTACGCGTACGGGTACGCCCCCGCAGGAGGCGGCGTCACCGATGGGGTAGGACCAGCGCTCCTCACCCGTACGGGCCTCCAGCGCGCGCAGCCTCGCGTCCTGCCAGACGTACACCGTGCCCTCGTGCAGCACGGGCCCCGCCTCGGGGGACTCGAAGTCGGTCTGGCAGCCGCCGATCTCCCACAGCTTCTGCCCGTTGGACGCCTCCCAGCCCTGCGCGCCGCCGCCGCGCGTACCGGTGACGATCGTGCCGCGCTCGGCCTTGAGGGAGTACACCCAGGCGTCGGTGGGCAGCCGCCACAGGTCGCCGCCCTCGCGGGCGTCCAGCGCGAAGAGGGTGGGCCCGTCGGAGGCGTGGACACGGCCGTCGGCGACCGCCATCGACCAGGCGACGTCCCGCGTCTTGAACCGGCGCCGCCCGGTCGCGACGTCCAGCGCGTGCACCTCGAAGGAGGTGACGTAGACGAGGTCGCCGTCGACCGAGGGCGTCCCCCAGACGTCGTTCGACATCCGGAAGCGCCACGGCCGCCAGCCGGGCGGCGCCTCCGGGGGCGTACTCGGCAGG
Source organism: Streptomyces niveiscabiei (assembly GCF_033794345.1). Lineage (NCBI taxonomy): Bacteria > Bacillati > Actinomycetota > Actinomycetes > Kitasatosporales > Streptomycetaceae > Streptomyces > Streptomyces niveiscabiei. Next base: position 13,222 of record NZ_JARAYJ010000025.1, on the reverse strand, counting down.
GCGGGCACACCGGTCGCCCCACCCCCGGGTACTACGGGTACGACAGGGTCGGCGCCGTTGGCACCGGGCCGCACCCGCGTCCATGACCCGGTCAGACCTGGGTCGGGTACGGGGGCCCGTACCGCCGAGGTAGCCCGGATGTCGGAGATCCGCGGCCCGGGACCGATCGGGACCGGCGCGCCCGCGAGCCGTACCGGGCTGGCGTCGGGCGCCCCCATCGGCGCGGGGAACGGCGCGGGCCCGGCGGGCCTCGGAGGTACTACGGGTGCTACGGGTACTACGCCCCCACCCGGTACGACCGGGTCGTGCGCGGGCGGAGGCGGCGGTAGTACGGGCCTACCTCCCAGGTTCACCCCGCCCCCGCTCCGCCCGGAGGCCCCCGCAGGTTTCGGCGGACGCCCGCCCCGGCGGGTCTCGATCATGGTGACGGCCTTCTCCGGCAGCCACGCCGAGGCCGTACCGCTGTCGTCGGACCCGGAGCCGAAGAGGTGCGGCGCGAGCTGCGCCTGGAGGTCGGCCGGGTTGGGCCGGGCGGTGGCCTCCATCTGCATGCACGACTCGATGAGCGGCCGCAGTTCGTCCGGCAGTCCCTCCAGGTCGGGCCCTTCCCGCAACAGCATGAAAACGGTTTCTACCGGATTCGCGCCGTGGAACGGCGGATGCCCGGTGGCCGCGAAGACGAGCATCGACCCGAGCGAGAAGACGTCGCTCGCGCCGGTCACGCTGCGCGAGTCCTTCGCCTGCTCGGGCGACATGTACGCGGGGGTGCCGACCGCGACGTTCGTCATGGTCAGGCGGGTGTTGGAGACCCCGGAGGCGATCCCGAAGTCGATCACCCGGGGGCCGTCCTCGACGACGAGGACGTTCGACGGCTTGAGGTCGCGGTGCACGAGACCCGCGCCGTGGATGGACTGGAGCGCTTCAGCGACGCCCGCCGCCAGCCACCGCACCGCCTGGGCGGGCAGCGGCCCGCAGTCGTTCACTATCTCTTCGAGGGAGGGCGCCGGGACGTACGCGGTCGCCAGCCACGGCACGGCCGCGCGCGGATCGGCGTCCACGACGGCCGCCGTGTAGAAACCGCTTACAGCACGCGCCGCCTCGACCTCGCGCGTGAACCGCACGCGGAAGAGCTGGTCCTCGGCGAGTTCCGTACGCACCGTCTTGATCGCCACGCGCCGGCCCGACGCGGAGCGCGCCAGATAGACCAGCCCCATGCCGCCGGCTCCCAGCCGTCCCAGCACCTCGAACGGCCCGATCCGCCGCGGATCGTGCTGCGTCAGCTGATCCACCACTTGCCTGCCACCTCCCCGTACGGGCCGCGCAAGCCACGTCTTCACGCGACCCCGTGCAGCGTCTCACCACCGCACCGCCATGGCGGCACGCACCCCCGATTGTTCCTGGCCGGGCGGCTGGTTGCGAACCCGGTGAAAAATAGGGCGCTACTTCATCTACCGGAACATTTCTTCCAAATCAACGCCGGATCGCCTTCGAACCGATGCCGATTCACGCCGGTTCGACGCCGAAACGGCGGTTCTCCCGCTGCAACAACGCGAACGACGCCCCTTGATTGTCCGATACGACGGCGGCGATCCCGTAGGACGTCGGGAACGGTCCGGCCTGGACCCGCCCGCCGAGGCGTACGACGGTCCGTACGGCGACGGCGCAGTCCTCGACGCCGAAGTGGACGACGAAGTGCGGGGGCATCTCGGCGGGGAAGACGTCGGAGACGGGGGCCCGGCCGAAGTCGGGCCGGGCACCCTCGCCGAAGAGGGCCTCGTGGAAGAGACCGCCGTAGAACGAGTTCACGGCGTCGATGTCGCGGGCGTACAGCTCGGCCCAGACGAAAGTACTAGGGGTATGACGTACCCCGAAACCAGGGTGGCGCTCCCCCTGCCAGAGCCCGAAGACGGCGCCCTCGGGGTCGGTGACCAGGGCCGCGGTACCCAGTCGGCCGACCGGGAAGGGGGCCATGACGACCTGGCCGCCGACGGCGATGATGCGTCCGGCGGTACGGCGGATGTCGGGGGTCGCGAAATACACCGTCCAGACGGTCGGCATACGACCGTCACCCTTGGGAGCCAGGGCAGCAACCGGTTTCCCGTCTTTTCTGGCCCACAGCGAGCCGCCGTGGTCCATTCCGGGGTCGTCGGGCGCGTCGAAGGTCCACCCGAAGAGCTCACCGTAGAAACGCTTTCCCGCGTCGAGGTCGGGAAGCTGGGCGTCGACCCAGCAGGGGACGCCCTCTCCATAGGCGCCCGCGCCCGCGGCGGCGCCCTCTCCGTACCCCGATGCCCTGTTTTCGGCCATGCGCCCAAAGTAACGGCGGGACCCGCACCGCGCAGACCAGCGGATGCGCCCCGGGGAGTGGAATGCACCCCATTTGGATCGGCCGAATCGCGCTCCGATCACCCCTCGGTAAGCTGACGGCATGACAGGACAAGTGCGTACCGTCGACGGCCGCGTAGCCGGTCGGCGTGGGCAGGCCACGCGGCAGAAGCTGCTGGACTGCCTCAGCGAGATGCTCAGCTCCTCTCCTTACCGGGACGTCAAGGTCATCGATGTCGCCCGGAAGGCGGGCACTTCGCCCGCGACCTTCTACCAGTACTTCCCGGACGTCGAAGGCGCCGTCCTGGAGATCGCGGAGCAAATGGCCGCCGAGGGCGCGGGGTTGACCGAACTCCTCGAAGGCCGCTCGTGGGTCGGCAAGGCCGGCTGGCAGACCGCGCAGGAACTCGTGGCCGGATTCCTGGAGTTCTGGCGGAAGAACGAGGCGATCCTGCGGGTCGTGGACCTCGGCGCGGCCGAGGGCGACAAGCGGTTCTACAAGCTCCGGATGAAGATCCTCAACTCGGTGAACAACTCCCTCGCGGACGCGGTCGCCGAGCTCCAGGCCAAGGGCAAGGTCGACAAGGACGTGAACCCGGCTGCCGTGGCCGGTTCGCTCGTCGCCATGCTCGCCGCCGTCGCCTCGCACCAGAAGGGGTTCACCACCTGGGGCGTGAAGCAGGCCGAACTCAAGCCGAACCTGGCGCTGTTGGTGCACCTCGGCATCACCGGCAAGAAGCCGACGAAGTAGGCGTGCAGACCTGACTCGTCCTGTCTCAGCGGGCGGTGGTTCACCTGGGTGGGCCATCGCCCGTTGCCATGAGACGGAACAGTCTGATCTCGCGCTCGATCCGGGCCTGGTACGTCGCGTACGGCGGCCAGAAGGCGAGCGCGGCCTGCCACGCCGAGGCCCTCTCCTCCCCGGTCAACAGCCGTGCCGTGACCGGGATTTCACGCCCCTTCCAGCTGATCCGCGCCTCCGGGTGGGCGATGAGGTTCGCGGTCCACGAAGGATGCCCCGGGCGGCCGAAGTTGGAGCCGATGAGCAGCCAACTCCCGTCGCCCTCAGGCATACAGGCGAGCGGCGTCCGCCGTTGGAGTCCGCTGCGGGCACCGGTCGAGGTGAGGATCACCCCGGGCAGCAGCTGCGCGCTCAGCAGCACCTTGCCGCGGCTGAGGCGGTGTACGGCGCGGTCGAGCGCGGGGATGACGCGCGGAGCGACTTTGCTGAACCCCCGTGTGGAGGAGACGCGTTGGACGAGCCGGACGCCGATGGTGATCACGCGGTGACCTCCTGTTGCCGGGCGTCGCGGTGGTCGGGGTGCGGGGCGTGCGGCGAGTCGTCGGGGCGCGGTTCGGGACCCGAGGCGTGCGGCGAGTCGTCGGGGCGCGGTTCGGGACGCGAGGCGTGCCGCCGGGAACTCCCCCGAGGGTTCCACTCGCCGCCCGGCCCGTCACCGTGCCCGAACACCCCGGCGCTGTCGGCCGCGTACGCGCGGAGCCGGTGCGGCGGCCCGAACAACAGCGCGTCCCCCACCGCCCGTTTGAAGTACAGCTGCGCGTCGTGCTCCCACGTGAACCCGATCCCGCCGTGCAGTTGGATCCCCTCACCGGCGGCGAGCCGCAGCGTGTCCAGCGCCTGCGCGAGCGCGATCCCCCCGACGGCCTGTCCGCCACCGGCCCAGGCGGCGTAGTAAGCGGCCGAACGGGCGGCCTGCACCTGCACATACACATCCGCGAGCCGATGCTGAACGGCCTGGAACGACCCGATCACCCGCCCGAACTGCTCGCGCTGCTTGACGTGTTCGACGGTCATCTCCAGTACGCGCCCGGCGGCGCCGACGGCTTCGCAGGCGAGGTGGGCGGCGAAGGCGGCGCCGGTCGAGGCGAGGGCGGGCAGTACGTCGATGTCGCTGTTTCCCAACAACTCTGCGGGGCTGTCCCTCAGTTGGACGCGCCCGAGTGGCCGGGTGGCGTCAAGTGCGGTATGCCGCACCCGAGTCACCCCGACGGCATCACCGCGTACGACGAACAGCCGCACCCGCGACCGGGCGAACCCCCCGCAGTGCGCGGCGACGACCAGCACCCCGGCGCTGTGCCCGTCGAGGACGCGCACGACCTCGCCGTAGAGCCGCCAGCCGTGGTGACCGCCGCGCGCCTGTACGCCACCGGAGCGCCCCCCACCGGCCCAGTCGCCGTCGTTCGCGCAGGTCAGGGCAAGGGCCTCGACGGGTGCGGCGAGCGTGGCGGTGAGGTCCCCGGCGGCGATGCGGGGCAGCAGAGCGGCCCGCTGCCCGGCACTGCCGAGAGCCGTGATCAGCGGTGCGGCGAGGACGGAGGTGGCGAGCAGCGGCGACGGCGTGAGGGCACGCCCCAACTCCTCGCCCGCGAGCGCGAGTTCGAGCGAGCCGCAGCCCGCCCCGCCGTACGCCTCCGGCAACGCGAGCCCGGGAAGCCCGAGTTGCCCGGCGAGCGCGCCCCACAGGGCGGGGTCGTACCCGGCGGGCGTCTCCACCGCGGCTCTCAGCTCGGCGGAGCCGCACCGCTTCCCGAGGAGTTCGCGCAGGGTGCGCTGGATCTCGCGCTGTTCGGCGGTGAGGCCGGCGTCCATGTGTCCCCCAGGGCTCAGCAACTGACGATCCGTCATATCAAAGCGCCGACACATATAGAAGAGAGCTGATCTGATGTACCGTCAGATCTCATGACGCGCAAGGTAGCTGTGGTGGGCGCGGCCCTCTCCGACTGCGGTCGCCTCGACGACACGACCCCGTACGCCCTGCACGCCCAGGCGGCCCGCCGCGCGCTGGCGGACGCCGGCCTGGACCGGACCCTGATCGACGGCTTCGCCTCGGCGGGCCTGGGCACGCTCGCGCCGGTCGAGGTCGCCGACTACCTGGGCCTGCGCCCGACGTGGGTCGACTCCACGTCCGTGGGCGGCTCGACGTGGGAGGTCATGGCGTCCCACGCGGCCGACGCGATCGCCGCCGGTCACGCCAACGTCGTCCTGCTGGCGTACGGTTCGACGGCGCGGGCGGACATCCGGGCGGGCCGCCGCACCGGCACCCTGTCCTTCGGCAGCCGGGGCCCGGCCCAGTTCGAAGTCCCGTACGGGCACACGCTGATCGCGAAGTACGCGATGGCCGCGCGCCGCCACATGATCGAATTCGGCACGACCGTCGAGCAGTTGGCGTCGGTGGCGGTACAGGCTCGCGCGAACGCGGCGCTGAACCCCGAGGCGATGTTCCGCACGCCGATCACCGAAGCGGACGTCCTGGACGGCGAGTTGATCGCGGACCCGTTCACGAAGCTGCACTGCTGCATCCGTTCGGACGGGGGCGCGGCTGTGCTGCTGGCGGCCGAGGAGTACGTCCAGGACTGCCGCTCGGCACCCGTGTGGGTGCTGGGGAGCGGAGAGTACGTCTCGCACGCGAGCATGTCGGAATGGGCCGACTTCACGGTGTCCCCGGCTGCGGTGAGCGGACGGATCGCCTTCGAGCGGGCGGAAGTTGGCCCCGGGGAGATGGACTTCGCCGAGATCTACGACGCGTTCACCTACATGACACTGGTGACCCTCGAAGACCTCGGCTTCTGCGCGAAGGGCGAGGGCGGGGCGTTCGTGGAGAAGGGCCGGCTCCTGGTCGAGGGCGGGGAGTTGCCGGTCAACACGGACGGGGGTGGGCTGTCGGCCCAACACCCCGGGATGCGGGGGCTGTTCCTGCTCGTCGAAGCGGTCCGGCAACTGCGCGGCGAGGCAGGGGAAAGGCAAGTCCGCACCCGGGACGGGGACTTGCCTCGGCTGGGGGTGGCGTCGGGGACGGGCGGGTGGTTCTGCTCGTCGGGGACGGTGGTGCTGGGGAGGTGAGCTGGGTCAGCTCTTCAGGTACCCCTCCGCCCCCTCCTTCGGAAGGACCGCCCACATCTTCGTGCCGCCCGTGAAGGTGCTGCTGGGGCCGATGCCCCAGTCGCCGGCGCAGGTGTTGATGACGCGGTCGAGGAGGTCGAGGGCGGTGCAGCGGTGGGTTTCGCAGGCGGACTTGAGGCGGGTGTTGGTGTGCTGGGGGTGGTCGTCGAAGAGGGTGACGTAGAGGGCGTCCTGGCGGTAGCGGAGGGAGAGGTAGATGTCCTTGCCGGGGGTGAAACGGCAGGCGCAGGTGGTGAGTTCGCTGACGGTCTGGACGGCGGCGTCGGTGAGGAGGGGGAGGGAGTGGATGTCGAGGACCGCGCGGGTGATGTTGCGGGCGACGGCGGGGGTCTGGAGGTCGGCGGGGAGGGTGAAGCTGTAGCGGAGGCCGGTGGGAAGGCAGGGGGTGAAGGGGAGGTGGGTGGGGTTGAGGCGGGGGGACCGACAGATTCCGTCTCCGGGCAGGTCGAGGGTCACGGCAACTCCCTTGGGGCGCGTGGGGATTGAGGGGCTCAGTGACTGAGCCATGACCGACTGTAGGGACCCCTTTTCCACGTTGTCCACCGGTTCGAGGAACAATTACACCTCCGGAGTACGAGCTAGGTACGATGAGGCATGGGCACGAGGAGCACGCCGACACAACGGCAGAAGCGTCTGGGCGCGGAGTTGCGGAAGATGCGGCTCGCAGCTGGGGTCACAACGGAGTACGCCGCCGGACTGCTCGGCTTCGACCGGACCCGCCTGTCCAACATGGAGTCCGGGATCCGCGCCTTCCCCGGTGACCGCATCCGCACCCTCGCCTGCAACTACGAGTGCCCGGACGAGAGTTACGTCAACGCACTGCTCGCCATGGCCGAGAACAAGGAACGCGGCTGGTGGGAGAAGTACCGAGGCACCCTCCCCGCCGGACTCCTGGACATCGCCGAGTTGGAATGGCACGCGGCACAGCTTCGAACGGTCCAGTTCATGCACCTGCCCGGCCTTCTCCAGACAGAGGAATACGCACGGGGCATCTTCAGGGCCGTACTGCCCCCTGTCAGCCCCCTGGAAGTCGAACTGCGCGTCGCCCAACGCATGGCCCGCCAGAAGGTGTTCGACCGCCCCACCCCTCTCCCCTACACCGCGTACGTCCATGAAGCGGCCCTGCGCATGCGGTACGGCAAAGCGACCCGGGATCAACTGACGCACCTGGCCGAGCAGTCCGAGCGCGACACCATCGACGTACGCATCATCCCGGTGACCGCCGGCGACTTCCCCGGCGCCGGGCACGCCATGCTCTACGCGAGCGGTCCGGTCCCTCAACTCGACACTGTGCAACTGGACTCCGCGCATGGGCCGGAATTCACAGACGCCGAGGCGCAACTCACGAAGTATCGTGCGCATCTGGACTGGATGGACGCCGCGGCCTTGACCCCGGAGGCCTCACGCGACCTCATCCGCAACGTCGCCCGTGAACTCTGAGGAACACCATGCGCACCGATATCACCTGGGAAGACCCCTTCTGCGGCGAGGGCAACAACTGCTTCAGACTCGGCACCGACGCCTCCGGCAACGCCTACATCGCCGTCGCCGGACAAGAAGACACCCCCCTCACCGACACCCGCGAAGCCCTCCGCGCCCTCATCCTCGAAATCAAGGCAGGGAAAGCCGACCACCTCCTCTAAACCCTCCCCTCCCACAACTACCACCCGACACGGCAACCTTTCCGGCGTCAGTGGCCACTGGTGAGTCAGAGGACCCCTACCTAAGGACTCACCCGTGACCTCCGCTTCACACCGCCGCGGCCGACCCCGGCCCCGACTCCGCCCCGGCGTACTCATACCCCTCATCGCCGTAGCGGGCGTCGCCCTGATCGTCTCGCTGGTCGTCGCCCTCCGGCCCGGCAGCGAGTCCCACGCGGATGACAGGGCCGCGCGGGCCGGGGCGGGGGCCGTCGTCGAGGAGCGGTCCGGCGGGTCCTCCCCGTCCCCCTCAGGTAGCCCGTCCCCCAGTACCTCCGTATCCCCTACCCCCCGTACTTCAGGTTCCCCCTCCCCCTCACCCTCCGCCAAGACCCCCACCCCCAAGCCCACCTCCGCCCCGCCCGCCCGCTCCCAGCCCCAGAGCGGCAGCGGCAGCGGCAGCGCGGGCAGTGGCGACGCCCCGCTCGCCGGCCGTATCGAGCCCGGCCGGACGTACCGGGGCGTCGCCACGTCGTACGACGTCGGCAACGGCGACGGCGCGTGCACCTTCGGGCCGACCGGCGACACGATGACGGCCGCGATGAACACCGCCGACTACGAGACGTCCAAGGCGTGCGGCGCGTACGTGCGGGTCAGCGCGGGCGGCGCCAGCATCACCGTACGGATCACCAACGAGTGCCCGGCACCCTGCGCGCCCGGTCAACTCGACCTGAGTCAGCAGGCGTTCGCAAAGCTGGCGCCTCTGGTCAAGGGCCGGATCCCGATCTCGTGGAGCCTGGTGAGCCCGGCGGTCGACGGGAACGTGTCCGTGCGGTACAAGACCGGGTCCTCGCAGTACTGGTGCGGGATCCAGGTGCTGGGGCACCGAAATCCCGTCGCCCGCCTGGAAGTTCGCGCCGGAGGTGCCTGGACCCGGCTGCCCCGCGCCGAGTACAACTACTTCCTCTCCGAGCAGGGCGCCGGCTGCGGCGGGTCGATCCGGATCACCGACATCTACGGCGAGCAGCTCGTCGTGGACGGCCTCCCCGTGCGGGCGAACGTCGTCCAGCCGACCGGCGCGCAGTTCCGGCAACGCTGAGGGCCGCGTTCATAATCGGCCCATGACCAGCGACTTGCCCCACCTCCTGCGCACCCTCCGGGTCTGGGCGCCCGAGGCCACCCGCCTCCCGGCGTTCGACCCGGACACCGCGCCCGCCACGCCGCTGCCCCTGTTCACGGACTGGTTCGCCGAGGCCGTGGCGGCGGGTGAGCGCGAGCCGCACACCATGTCGCTGGCGACGACGGACGCGGACGGCACCCCGGACGTGCGGATCGTGATGCTGCACGGCGCCGACGAGCGGCACGGCTGGTCGTTCGCCACCCACTCCACCAGCCGAAAGGGCCGCCACCTCGCCGAACGGCCGTACGCGGCCCTCGCCTTCTACTGGCCCTCGCTCGGCCGTCAGGTCCGTGTCCGGGGCCGGGTGACGGCGGCCCCGGACACGGAGTCCCAGGCGGATCTGCACGCCCGCTCGACGGGGGCGCTGGCCGCCGCGCTCACCGGACGGCAGAGCCAAGTCCTGCCGTCGCTCGACGAGTTGGCGGCGGCCTCGGAGGAGGCGTGGGAACGGGCGGTGCGGAACCCCGAGGCCCCCTCACCGACCTGGACTCTGTACCAACTCGCCCCTGACGCGGTGGAGTTCTTCCAGGGCGACGAGCGGCGCAGGCACGTACGGCTGGAGTACCGCCGCAGCGAGGGGAGTTGGGAGAAGGCACTGCTGTGGCCCTGATTCAGAGCGCTGCCAGAACCTCCCGCGCGACCCGCTCCCCCGACCGTACGGCCCCGTCCATGAACCCCATCCAGTAGACGGACGTCTCCGTCCCGGCCCAGTGGATGCCGCCGACCGGCGCCCTCAACGACCGCCCGTACTGGGTGAGTACGCCGGGTGCGGCGATGGAGACGGGGCCGCCGCGCGTGTACTGCTCGTTGTTCCAGCGGTGCAGGGCGAAGGAGGTCGGGGTGGCGGCCTTGGCGCCGAAGTAGGTGGTGAAGTCCTTGAGGACCGCCGCCCGCACCTCGGCCTCGCTCGCCGCGTCCAACTGCCGTGCCTTGTCGGCCTCGATGAAGCCCATGAGGGCGCCGAAGGACGCGTCCGGCGGGGAGTTGTCGAACGTCGAGCTGATCACGCCGCTGTCGCTGACGACTTGGCCGTTGAGACCGTCGGCGCGCCAGAACGGCGTGTCGTAGATCGCGATCGCCTTGGCGACGGAGGCCATCGGCAGGCGCTGCGTCAACTGGTCGCGGGCGGCGGGCATCAGGGGGTCGTACGAGATGCGCGCGGCGAGCGGCGGGGGTACGGCGACGATCACGCGGGACGCGGTGACCGTCGTGCCGTCCGCCGAAACGACGTACCGGGAACCGGACTTGGCGATCGAGCGGACCGGCGCGTTCAGGACGACGCGGTCGCCGAGGGTCGCGGCGAGCTTGATCGGGACCTGCTGGGAGCCGCCGACGAACCTCAACTCCTGGGCGCCCTTGGCGGTTTCGGTGAGGCGCTCCAGGGTGCCGGGGTGGTCCGCGTCGCCCGCGCCGGCGATGTAGTACAGGACGAAGAGCAGGGAGAGTTCCCGGGGTTCGGCCGAGAAGATCGACGTACAGGCCACGTCCAGCAGGAACTTGGCGGACGGGACGACCGCGTTGGCGCGCAGCCAGGTCTCGAAGGTCTGGCGGTCCCATTCGTCGGCCTTGGGCGCGGACCAGGGCGCGTCGACGGGGACCTGCTTGGCCATGTCGTTCAACGAGGCTTGCACGATGGCCGCGTTGGCGAGTCCGGCGAGGTCGACGGGCGGGACCGAGCCGAGGGCGCCGTCGGTGGCGTACGGGGTCTTCTTGCCGTCCTTGTAGAGGAGGTTGTTGCCGGTGTTGTAGGTCGCGAAGGTGTCGACGCCGAGGGAGTCGGCGAGCGCCTTCATGCGGGTCTGCGTCGGGCCGATGAACTCCCCGCCGCCTTCGGTGACTCCGCCGTTCGCGAGCTTCAGGTTGAGCACCCGGCCGCCCACCCGGTCGCGGGCCTCCAGGACGACGACGGACTTCCCGGCCGCCACGAGGTCGCGGGCCGCCGTCAGCCCGGCGAGCCCGGCGCCGACGATCGCGACGTCGACGTCACGGGTGGCGGTCGCCGCCTGCGCGGAGGCCGTACCGGCAGCCGTCGCGGCGAGGGTGAGGGCGCCCGCGCCTCCGATCAACTTCCGGCGGGAGAAGGGTCTTTGGCTTGCCACGTGCGGCCTCCGGGGGGTGGTCGGCAGAACTCTGCGCAACTTGCCGGAACGGGAAAGCTGAGAATTGTTCACGTTCCAGCGCGCATTCTGGCGACTCGCGGCGCCGCGCGACAGTTCTGCGGCCCCGCCCACCCGTCACATCCGACACATGTACAACACCCGCACTACTGCGATGAGTTGAGGTTCTCTACGCCCGTAGGTCCCGGGCGATCCGGCGGGCGATGCGCTCCGCGTCCATCCCCACCTCGCGGAACGTGCCGCTGATCGGCGTGACGAACCCGGTGAAGTACAGCCCCGCCGCGTTCTTCGGCGTCCGTGCGCCGTTCACCACCGGCCGCCCGGCCTCGTCCAGGACGTCGAGGTGGCCGACGAGCCCTTCCAGCGCGCGGGAGTACCCGGTCGCGGCGATGACGGCGTCGACCCGCACCCGCTGCCCTCCGGCGAGCAGGACCTCGTCCTCCTCGAACCCCTCGACGGCGCCCACGACTTCGACCTTGCCCTTGCGGATCGCGCTGATCAGGCCGACGTCCTGGACGGGGATCGCGCCCGCCTTGGCACGGCTGTAGAGGCCGGTGCCGGGCCGGGGGAGGCCGTGCTGCGAGAGGTCGGGGATGCTCAACTTGGCCATCGGGCGGGCGAGTCGGTCGACCACGGCGGCCGGCAGCCGGCGTACGAGGATGCCGGTGTACTGCGCCGCCCAGCCGGCCGTCGAGCGGCGCACGATGTGCGGGACCGTCCTGACCGCGAGCAGCACCCGGGCCGCGCCGTTCTCCACCAGGTCCACGGCGATCTCGGCGCCCGTGTTGCCGACGCCGACGACGAGGACGTCCTTGCCCTTGTAGCGGGCGCCGTTGCGGTACTCGACGGCGTGCGTCAACGGGCCGGTGTACGACTCTCGCCCCGTCCAACCAGGGAGGTACGGGGTGTGGTTGTAGCCCGTCGCGACGATCACCGCAGAGCCGGTCAGCTCGCGTCCCCCCGTAGCTCTCAGGAGCCAGCCGGTGTCGTCGGGGGCGCGCTCGACGCCGGAGACCTCGACGCCCGTGACGATGTCCAGCTCGTGGTGCTCGACGTACTTCTCCAGATACCGGACGACGTCCGCGCGGGCCACCCAGCGGCCGAACTTGCGCGGCATCGGCAGCCCCGGCAGGGCCGAGAGGCGCCGGGTCGTGTGCAGATGCAGACGGTCGTAATGGCGGCGCCAGGAATCGCCCACCCGGTCGGCCTTCTCCAGCACGACCGCGCGGATGCCCCTCTGCTTCAGCGCGTACGCCGCGGCGAGACCGCCGGGGCCGCCTCCGATGATGTAAACCGGGCGGTCGGCCGGGGTGGGGGCGGTGTGCCGGGACTGTATCGGCGCTGTTGATTCGCTGGATTGTGCCATAGTCGCGAGCTTGACGTGCTCCCTGGCCTAAAGTCCAGGGAATCCGGCCTGGGCCGTTTGTCGGCCGTTCCGGTGGCTTCCTGCTTCACCGCGCTGTGCGGGCACGTGTGCCCGTCTTACCGGCGCTCCACAGGCGTTTGGCGTCTCCGCCCGCCCGGCGGCGACGATACGGCGTCCTTCGAAGAGGACGTTGCGGCCCGCGTTGTGGTCACGGTCGTGCACAGTTCCGCACGCGCCGCACGTCCACTCCCGGACGTGCAGCGGCTTGGGGCCGTCCCGGAACCCGCAGGCCGAGCAGACCTGCGAGGACGGGAAAGCGCGGCCCACCTTGACGAAGGCACGGCCGTGCCGGGCCGCCTTGTACTCCAGCATTCCGGTGAACGCGGACCATCCCGCGTCGTGCACGGACTTCGCGAGCCGGGTACGGGCCAGGCTGGACACCGCGAGGTCCTCCACATACACCGCTTGGTTGTCGCGGATGATCTGTGTGGATGCCTTGTGGTGGAAGTCCCGGCGCCGGTCCGCCACCGTGGCGTGCTGGCGTGCGACCTTGACACGGGCCTTGGCCCGGTTCTTCGACCCCTTGGCCTTGCGGGACAGCTCCCGCTGGAGGCGCCGGAGTTTCTTCTCGGCCCGGCGCAGGAAACGCGGACTGGCGATCTTCGTCCCGTC